>JACMLC010000553.1 GCA_014379795.1 Pyrinomonadaceae bacterium | reverse complement strand
TGATAGTCTTGAGTCTTTCTTTGTCGCTCTGCAATCTGGCGGATAAACTCAGGGGCAGTAAGAACGACAACAACACGAATGCATCCGGCGCGAACTCGAACTCAAACGCCTCTGGCCCCGGCGCAGCCGATTTGCCTCCGGCAGAACGCCCCGAACCCACCGCAGCCCAAACAGCCGCGCTCGCGGGCGGCCAAAGCATCACTTGGGATCAGCAGGGCATCACGTGGACTGTGCCGCCGAAGTGGACGAAGATGAGCACGGACTCAAAATCGTTCAATTGGCAGTCGCCTAGCCCATTCGCCTTTCTGCTGACCAACATCTCTGTTTTTGACGCCAGCTTCCCCGCAGATATAAGCCTCAAAGCGACCTTCGATCAGCATGTCTCACGGCAGAAGAATGGAGAGGTCGCCGAGGTGCGCTGGCTGGAGCTGGACGGCGTGAGAGGCGTGCAGTTTCTGGAAACTCCGCCGGAAGCTAAAGATGGGATACGCCGCATGCAGTGGATAGCTTATCGGAAATATGCAGGGCAGACGCAAATGGTCAACATTATGCTCAGCTCGGAAGGACAGCATTTCGATAAGCACAAAGACGCGCTCTACGGCATCCTCTACTCGACCAAGCTGGTACACGATTAAAAACGAGGGTGTAGGGGGAAGGGTGTAGGGTGTAGATAAGAGCCATGCTTTTTCTACACACTACACCCTATCCCCTTCACCCTGTTTTATTTCTTGATGTAGCTTCTGTGAACCCACGTATCTTTTTGCTTCGTGTCGAGTGTTTCCAGAAACATGTTTTGGTCGGACTCGCGCGTAACCGTTTTACTGCGCCCGCCTGTGTTGCTTTCGGAAGCTTTGCCCTTCTCGGCGGCGGCGAAGAAAGCCTCAACCTCGTCTTTTTTAGACGGCGCGAACTTCAAATCTTTCTGTAGCTCAGCCACTGCTTCGACCGCCGTCGCTTTCAAGAGCTTCGGCCACAGCTTTTTAAAGAGCGCGTTCGAGGCGTAAACATCCGCGCTGTTGATCTTGCCGTTGATGGCGAAAGCATAGCCTATGACATCCGTTTGGCCTTCGATAATCTTCGACAGGCTTTTGAGATAGTTGTCGGTCGTCTCCTTCACCTTTTTATTTTCGAGGCTGAGCTGAAGGCTTGAGGCGGACTCGTCTGCGTTGACAGACGTGCCGACATTCTGGCTCAGCTTGTCCTGCGCTTCGCCCACTTTGGCCCAGACCTCTTGTTGAGATTTCGTGCTGCTGGTGGCGGCAAGCTTTATGTCCTTGGTCGCCACGCGGTCGGAAGATGCTTCGAATCTGGCTACGTTTTCCTTACCGCGTTTTTCCCAACGCCCGGATTCGACGCAGAAGGCCGCAATCGGAATCTTGCCTGAGCGCGGCGGCACAATCAGGTCAACCGCCAGCATGCGGTCTTGCTGTCCGCCCTTGACGATGTCGCCGGATTGCACAAAGACATCCTGGTAACGCGAAATGTTTTCAATCGCCAGCTCGTTGACATCCTTTGTCTCATGCACGATGACCTGCTTGCGCTCCATCGCTTCCTGAAGCGTCAGGATGTCTTTGCCTTTGATAGTGTCTCTCCCGTGAATCAGAAAAATTGTCAGGTTGTTGTGCGTGTACGGGCCAGAGAGCCTGTAGCTCGCATCCTGCGCGGGTTTGTTTTTCGGGGAGACAGCTTTCTTCTGCACCTGAGCCGTGACCAACATGGCGAGGGGAATTCCAAAGACCATCAGAAGCACGGCGATCCCGATGGCATACGCTTGCATTTTCATATAGACCTCCACAAATCAGCGAAAAGAGCCTCGATTGAGCATTGCTGCTTCATGGGGAGAACGAGGGCAGGGAAATTTTCTTGCGCGAGGTTAAATTGTCTTTCGCTGGTTGGTTGCAAAGAAGCTATAGAGAGGTTGCCAGCAAAGCGGAAGGATGAAGGGTGAAGGCGGAAGGATGAAAGCAGAAAGCAGAAAGCAGAAAGATGAGAGGCATGCTATTGAGCGTTGAGCCGCTCATCTCAAATAGCATCATTTTCATCCTTCATCCTTCCGCCTTCATCCTTTATTCCGTTGCTTCGGTGATGTAAGAGGTCGGGGCGTCCGCGTGCGGGACAAAGCAGCGGCGGCAGCGCGCCTCGTACATGCCGCCCGCGCCGACCGCGACGCGCTCTTCGGATTCAAAAGTGCGTTGCGAGTAGTTGGCTGGCTGGCCGCAGCGCACGCAGATGGCATGCGTCTTGGTGATGTATTCGGCGATAGCTAGAAGCTGCGGCATCGGCTCGAAAGGCTTTCCCGTATAATCCTGATCCAGACCGGCGATGATGACGCGGACGCCTTTGTGCGCCAGCGTGTTTGCCACTTCAACCAACTCGTTATCGAAAAATTGTCCTTCGTCTATGCCGACGACTTCCGTGCCTTGCTCGACTTTTGAGAGCAGCTCGGCGGCGGTCTCGACCGTATTCGATTCGTGGCGCATCTCAGAATGCGAGACGATGTGGTCGCGCGAATAACGCACGTCAATCTTGGGCTTGAAGACCTGTACTTTCTGGCGCGCGATCTTGGCGCGGCGCAGGCGGCGTATCAACTCTTCGGACTTGCCGGAAAACATCGAACCGGCGATGACTTCGATCCAGCCGG
>JACMLC010000552.1 GCA_014379795.1 Pyrinomonadaceae bacterium | reverse complement strand
ATGGAATATCTCTATTCCGACGGCTCGCAGCATCATTTTATGAACACAGAGAACTACGAGCAGATCGGTCTGAGCGAAGAAGACTTGGGCGACGCGACGCAATGGCTAACGCCCGGTCTCAAGATTCAAGTCGAGTTTTATGAGGGCGCGCCCATCGGCGTAGAGCTTCCCGTCTCGATGGAATTGACCGTCACCAGCACCGAGCCGACGATGAAAGGCGCGACCGTCTCGAACGTCAACAAACCGGCGACGCTTGAGAACGGCGTCACCTTACTGGTTCCGCCCTTCGTCAACGAAGGCGACCGCATCCGCGTCTCTCCCACCGAAGGGAAATACATCGAACGCGCGAAATAAGTCCCAAGTCCCAAGTCTCAAGTCCCAAGTTCACTACATGCTTTCGACTTGGGACTTGAGACTTGGGACTTGAGACTTATGTATCTCATCTACAGCATCCTGCTCACGCTCGGCGTCGTCGCGTTGCTGCCGCGTTTTGTTTATGACGCGCTGCGACACGGAAAGTATGTGGCGGGCATCGGAGAGCGGCTGGGGCGCGTTCCGGCTGTTGAAAACGATAAAGGTCAAATCGTCTGGCTACACTGCGTTTCGGTTGGCGAAGCGCAGGCTGCGCGCCCGCTCGCGCGCGAGATTCGCAGGCGTTTTCCTTCTCACAAGCTCGTCGTTTCCACCACTACACTGACAGGCCAGCGCGTGGCGCGCGAAATCTTCAGGGACGATGCTTCCCAAGTCTTCTATTTCCCTTTTGACTGGGGCTGTACTGTGCGCCGCGCTTTGAGAGCCGTCAAGCCGGATACCGTGCTTATCATGGAAACAGAGCTGTGGCCCGGATTCCTGCGCGAATGCCGCAAGCAAAAAATCAGGACGGCGATTGTCAACGGCAGGCTTTCCGAAAACTCTTTTCGCCGTTATCGCCTGATACGCAAATTTATCTCTCGCGTCGTTAATGATCTCGATCTCGCATTGATGCAAAGTGAAGAGGACGCGGCGCGAATACTTGCGCTCGGACTCGCGCCTGAGCGCGTACACGTCACCGGCAACATCAAGTTCGACGCAGGCGTTGACGCGAGCGAAAATGTTGTCACTGAAGAACTACGCGAGAGATTTGATTTTAACGGCGTGCGACCGCTCATCGTCGCCGCCAGCACGCATGCGCCCGAAGAGCGAATCGTCATCGAAGCATTCAAAACGCTTTCTCAACGGCCTGCCGAATCCCTGCCAAAACCCAGACTGCTAATCGCGCCGCGACATCCAGAACGGTTCGCGGAAACGGCGTCTTTGCTCGATGCATCGGGGCTGAAATGGACACGTCGCTCACACGCTGCGGTTGAGAGCGATGCTGTTTGTGATGTTGTCCTGCTGGACAGCATCGGCGAGCTGCGCGCCGTGTATCCGCTCGCGTGTGTAGTCTTTGTCGGCGGCAGCATCGCGCGCACGGGCGGCCATAACGTGTTAGAGCCTGCGGCGGCGGGCGCGTGTATCGTGACGGGCGCACACACCGCAAACTTTAAGGCCATCATGCGCGCCTTTGTCGCGGCAGACGCGCTGGTGCAACTGCTCCCGCTAACGGAATCCGAAGCCGTCGAAGCTCTCGCCTCAGTCTTCACAAAGCTGCTGGCTGATGAATCGCACAGACGTGAGCTTGCCGCGCGTGCGCGCCAACTGCTTGAGCAAAATCGCGGAGCGACGGAGCGCACTGTAGACATGTTGACTGTTATCTTAAATGAGCCGAAGTAAATAGCTAACAATCATGCCTGTGCCTGTAAACATTCTGTTGACTCCGCTCAGCGCGCTGTACGGCGCGGTGACGAGCGCGCGGCTCAAGCTCTATAGTTCAGGCGCGCTCGCCGCGCAAGAAATTGACGCGCCGGTTATCAGTGTCGGCAACATTACGACGGGAGGGACTGGTAAAACGCCGCTCGTCGCGTGGCTGGCGCGGCGGCTGTCTACCGCAGGCGAGCGCGTTTGTATCCTGACGCGTGGTTATGGCCGCGCCGGAAGCGCGTCGCGGCAGGTTGTGGTCTCGGACGGCGTGCGCCTGCTCGCGGATGCAAGGGAGGCCGGAGACGAGCCGCGACTGCTGGCGGAGATGCTTCAGGGCGTGGCCGCCGTCATCTGTCACGCAGACCGCGCGACCGCCGCGCGTTGGGCGTTGAAGAATTTAAATAGCAGCGTTTTTATCCTCGATGATGGTTTTCAGCATCTGGCTCTCAAACGCGATTTGAATTTGTTGACGATAGACGCGACGAACCCGTGGGGCGGCGGGAAATTGTTGCCGCGCGGGCGTCTGCGCGAGCCTTTGCGCGGAATCAAACGCGCGGATGCCGTCATCATCACGCGCGCCAATCAAACGCATGACATTGAGAAGATTCGCGCGGAGGCAGAGCGTTTGAGCGGAGGGCGTCCGGCGCTGCTCTCTGAGGTCATCACTGTTGGCCTGCGGCCTCTTTTCGATGGCGAGAAGGTGTCTGAGAGTAATGCTGAATCGGCTTCTTTGCCGCAACCCGTCGCGGCGTTCTGCGCGCTCGGCAATCCGCAGGCGTTCTTCGAGCACGCGCGCGATGGCGGTCTTAGTCTCGCTTATACAAAAAGTTTTACGGATCATCATGTCTACACGCAGGACGAGATAGACGCCATCGTCCGCGAAGCGAAAGCGCACGGCGCACGCTCGCTGTTGACGACGGCGAAGGATGCCGTCAAGCTGCGCGGCTTAAGCTTTGAGCTGCCGTGTTATGTGCTTGAGATTGATGTCAGCTTTGATGATGAAGGCGTGCTGCTTGAGCTGATGAATAAAGCCATGACCAAAGCCTCTCTCAAATAAGAGCGGCCATGATTGCGCTAAAGTAAGAACTATTTAAAGCTGCGGATTACTGCTTGTCTGCAACTGGGGCGGTTGCCCGCCAGCGCCTTGCGGCGGCTCAGGGTTGGGGGTTGAGCCTTGCTTTTTCTTTTGCTTCGCGGTCGGCGAGGGCATCGGCGGCGGGTCGTCCACTTCTACTGGCGCGGTCGGTGACGGCTTGGTTCCGGCATTAGCGTTCTGGTTTGAGTTCGAGTTAGACGAATTGTTTTGCCCGGACGAGTTATCGTTCGCCTGCGTGTTGTCGTTGAGATTAACTTCGGCGGGCGGAAGCAGCGGCATCTCAGTGTTCTGATTCTGGTTCGCGTCAGAAGTGTTAGCGTTCGTATTCGTGTTCGTGTTGGCAGGCGCAGGCACGTTCGGTGCGATGCCCTGCTCGCCGCCTCCGGTCGGAGGCGCGGCGGGTTGCACGGGTTGGCCGTTCGGGTCAACGGTCAGCGGCGGCGTTTGTTGCTCGTTAGTAGTTTGGCTGCGCGTGAACGCATACAACGCTCCACCGATGGCGATCATTCCGACCAACGCGATAACCGCCATCTTCCACGAGTTCACATTATTGGCGGGCGGCGCGGGCGGCGGAACAGTTTCAGTGACTACGACGGGCGTAGTGAGCGCGGGACTGGGGCGAACCATCGTTGTTTCATCATAATCATCTTCGATAGTGCTACGCGGCGGGTCGTTCGTGCCTGTCGGGACGACGATGCGGTTAGTGTTACTGTCAGAAACTTCCTGTGTCGCCGCGCCGGTTAAAGCCTCTTCGGGAACTTCTTTCTCGGCGGCCAGCGTTAAGCTCTCAGACAATTCGGTTGCCGTCTGAAAACGATCTCCGGGTTTCTTGGCGAGAGCGCGCGCGACAACCTGTCCGACCTCCGGTGGCAAGTCGCTGCGTTCCGCTAACACGTCCGGCGGCTCATCCTGCAAGTGCTGCATCATCACAGCCGTCGCCGATTCGCCAACGAATGGGACATGCCCTGCCAGCAGCTCGAAAAGAATCACGCCGAGCGAGTAGATGTCCGAGCGCGAATCTATCTCGGAAGCCTGCGAGCATTGTTCCGGCGACATATATTGCGGCGTGCCGATAATCAGATTCGGCGCAGTCAAGTCCGGGTCTCTGCCGTCTGTTTCCTGAATCTTGGCGATGCCGAAGTCCAGCACCTTGACCCAGTCGCCGCCCCCCACATCGAGCAGCATGATATTGTCGCTCTTCAAATCACGATGCACGACGTTTTCGGCATGCGCGGCTTCGAGCGCGCCGCACACCTGCCGCATAATCTCGACAGCGCGCACGAGCGGCATAGAGCCGTCGGTTCTGACCACTTCCTTGAGCGTGCGGCCATTCAGAAATTCCATCACGAGAAAGACGATGCCGTCTTCGGATTCGCCAAAGTCCGTGACGTTCAGTGCGTGCGGGTGCGAGATGCGCGAAGCGGCTCTGGCTTCTCTGGAAAAGCGTGCGACGATCTTGTCGTCTGCGGCGAGGGCTGGATGCAGGACTTTGATGGCGACGATTTTGTCCATCAGGATATGCGTCCCGCGATAGACAGTGCCCATGCCGCCTTCGCTCAAAAATTCGTCAACGCGATATTTTCCGGCGAGCGTTTGCCCGATCAGCGTGT
>JACMLC010000005.1 GCA_014379795.1 Pyrinomonadaceae bacterium | reverse complement strand
TCGGGCGCGCTCTTTGGCCTTGTCGGCGTGCTGTTTGTTTTCGGCATCAAGTTCCGGCGCGAATTGCCGGAAGGTTTTAAGCGCGCCTTTGGGACGGGCATGCTGCCGATTATCATGATCAACCTGTTCATAGGCTTTCTCGGTCGCGGGTTGATAGACAACGCGGCGCACTTGGGCGGCTTAGTTTCCGGCGCGCTGCTCGCGCTCGTCGTTGGTTACAAGCGTCCGGGACAGCGCGGCCCCGTCGCTATCATCTGGCATCTCTTGCAAGGGTGCGCGCTCGCGCTCGTCCTTCTCAGCTTTGTAATGGTCTGGCGAAACTACAACGGGCAGCCGCCGACTTTTACGATGGACTCTTTTCAGCGCGGCCTGCGTGGCATTGGAAGCGCCATCGCCGCACATGTCAAAGCCATCAATGAAGGCGAAGAAGCTTTCGTGAACGCGTTCAATACCGGAGACACGAGCAAAATTGATTCCGCTATCCAGACCATCAATGACACGCCGTCGCTGGATAAAGAAGCGGACGCTTTGAGAAACGAATTGAAGACGCTGCTGGAGCGCGTGCGGGAATTGGATAGCCCCAAAGGGAAAGACGGAAAGCCGCAACCGTCAGCCAATCGTGTGCAACTCCTCTCGGATTTTGAAGCGTGGGAAAAGAAAAATACGCAGTGGGTGAAAACCGCAGGCCAGAAGTACGGCCTCAGAGTGGACGAGGCCAAACCGGTCGCCAGTCCTTCTCAGTAAATGCGAATCAAGAGTCGAAAAATACTGCTTTTCTCTTTGCGTAACTTTGCGTCTACTGCTTTGCGCTCTTTGCGGTTAAGTGATTTTTTAACGCAAAGGTCGCAAAGATTTAAGACGCAAAGCACGCAAAGAGTTTCTGCTCTTGATTGACATCGTAAATAAAGATTTAAAATCACGCGCTCAATACAAGAGAGCAAATTAACAGGAGACTGAATATGGAAATTAAGAAAGTCGGTGTGCTCGGTTGCGGCCTGATGGGTTCGGGCATCGCACAGACGGCAGCCACCGCCGGATTTGAAACCATCGTGCGCGAAACCTCTGACGAGTTGTGCGAGAAAGGCTTTGCGGGAATCGAAAAGTCGCTCGGGCGATTCGCTGAAAAGGGAACCATCACGGCAGAGCAGCAAGCGTCGATTCGTGGCCGCCTGACGGGCACGATCCGTCTCGAAGACATGAATGATTGCGACATCATCATCGAAGCGATTATCGAAAACCTGGACCTCAAGCGCGACACCTATCGCCAGCTCGACGCCATCTGCAAGCCCGAAACGATTTTCGCTTCTAATACTTCTTCGATTTCAATCACGGAGATGATGACGGCGACTTCTGCCGACAGACAGCAGCGTTTCGTCGGCCTGCACTTTTTTAATCCGGTGCCCTTGATGAAGCTGGTCGAAGTGGTGCGGACGATTTTGACGGACGAAGCTGTGTACGAGCAGGCAGTGGAGTTCGGCAAGAGTCTCGGCAAAGTTCCCGTGCGCGCGGGCGACAAGACGGGCTTTATCGTCAATCGCTTGCTCGTCCCGTACATGCTCGATGCGATTCGCGCGCTGGAAGAGGGCGTCGGCTCCATCGTGGATATTGATAACGCGATGAAGCTCGGCTGCGGCTATCCGATGGGGCCGTTCACGCTCGGCGATTTCGTAGGGCTGGACACGACCTACTACATCGCGGAAATTATGTTCAACGAGTTCCGCGAAAAGCGTTTCGCGCCGCCGCCGCTTTTGAAGCGCATGGTGCTCGCGGGTCTCTACGGTCGCAAGTCCGGGCGCGGGTTTTACGACTACACGCAAGACGCGAAGAACCCGACGCCGATGAATCTCTTATAAATCTAGAATCAAGTTCTCGCCTTCGAGACTGCTGTTACCGCTCATAGCGTACATGGCGCCCGCGCCCGTCGTTTTCTCGACGTGGCCGGGCGTCCTCGTGTCTGCCGAGACTTTATCGCCTACACAATCGTCTGCATTTCTCTCTTTAGTATATGTCACTACTGTGGCCGAGTAATCTGTCACTGGTCCAGAGCTGTTTGGTCAAAATGCTTGACCGAATGCGCTCAGGCTGACCGAAGGGCAGACTCCCAGCCAGTGCACACGTTTGTGCGAATCGCCGATTTCTTTCAACTAAATCACTGCTCTCAGGCGAGTGGGGATGCGCGGCACAGAGCTTGCGATGATGGGTCGCGGCGTAGGCTTTGCGCTGCACTTTGTCAAGCGTGCGAATCGCTCGCGCTCTTCCCCCAAATAAGTCTTCTACAGGAGTCTTTATAATGAAAAGAATAAAACGCTCTCCGCTCATGACCTGGCTGGCTTTCGCCTCCCTGCTGGTCTCTTTATGTAGCGGTCTGATAATGAGCGACACAGCACGTGCGCAGAGCAAGCGCGACGGTATTTTAATCGGCGATGTTAACGGCTCACCCACAGATCGCGGCGGCATTTTGATCGGCGATGAAGAGAGTCAAGACACTCCGGATGAGAAAGTTTCCTCCGAGCTTCTGGAGCATTCCCTTGATGTGGAGCGCAAAAATGAGCGCGTCCGCGTCATTCTGCAATTCAACGATAAGCTAAGCCCTGCGCTCGACGCTTTGCTCAGCAGCAACGGCGTCAGCGTCCGCCGCTTGATGCGCAACCTGAACGCGGCTGCCGTCGAATTGCCCGCCAGAGTCGTCCGCCAGTTAAGCGAATTCAAAGAGGTCTCTTTCATTTCGGTGGATGAAGAAGTCAAGCCGTTTGGCGGCCATCTGGCGCAGACCACAGGCGTTGATAGCATTCGTCAGGCAGGCGACAACGGAACGACCACCCTCGACGGTCGCGGCGTTGGAATCGCCATTATTGATTCCGGCATTGATCCTCTGCATAACTCATTCAAAGGCTCAAATAATGCTTCGCGCATTATCAAGAGCATGGATTTTACCGGCGAGAATCGGTTTGACGACCCTTACGGGCACGGCACGCACGTGGCCGGCATTGCCGCCGGTAATGGCCGTGTTTCTAACGGCAAATATATCGGAATTGCTCCCGCCGCAAACCTGATCAATCTGCGCGTGCTGAACGCACAGGGCATCGGCGCGGCTTCCAGATTATTGAGCGCGCTTGACTGGGTGCTCGCCAATCGCACGGCCTACAACATCCGCGTTGTCAACATGAGTTTGGGAATGCAGGCTGTTGATTCCTACAAGAACGACCCGATTTGTACTGCCGTCCGCCGTCTGGTTAATGTAGGCATCGTGGTCGTCGCCGCCGCCGGAAACAACGGCAAGGATGGCTCTGGCAGCAAGCTTTACGGACAGGTACATTCGCCCGGCAACGAGCCTTCGGCTATCACCGTCGGCGCATCGGACACCAAAGGCACAACCGCGCGCAACGACGACGGCGTCGCCACCTACAGCTCGCGCGGCCCCACTCGCAGCTTTCAGACCATCAACGGCACTAAGAAATACGACAACCTGATCAAGCCTGACATGGTCGCCCCGGGCAATAAAATTGTCAGCGCCCAGTCTTCCAACGCCAAGATCGCGAGCGAGAATCCGTCGCTCCAGACTGGCAACAGCGACAATTCGCAGCGCAAGATGATGAAGCTCAACGGCAGCTCAATGGCTGCGCCGGTCGTCGCCGGCACAGCCGCCCTGATGTTGCAGGTGCGCCCGAACCTGACGCCCAATCTGGTGAAATCTATTTTGATGTACACCGCGCAACCGCTCGCGGGCTACAGCATGTTTGAGCAGGGCACAGGCCAGCTCAACGCGAAAGGCGCGGTCGAACTGGGCAAACTGGTGCGCACGGACCTGACGGCGACGACCGCTGTCGGCTCGCCGCTGCTGACCACAACCACCCCCGCACAGCAGTCCGTTATCTCCGGAACCACCTTCCCGTGGGCGCGTGGCATCATTGTCAACAGCAGCTACGCCACCGGCACTAATCTCATCACTCAGTACCAGAAGATTTTCAAGCTGGGCGTCATCCTCGGCGACGGCGTTATTCTCGGTGATGGCGTTATCCTCGGCGACACGACGATGCTTTCAAGCGGCGTTGTGCTGGGCGACAACGTGATGAAGAGCAACGGTGTCATCCTCGGCGACGGGACCATCTTCTGCAACCTGCGAGCCTCATCGGGCATTACCCTGTTGATGAGCAACGGCGTGGTGCTTGGCGACGGCGTCGTGCTCGGTGATGGCGTCGTGCTCGGCGACATGGTAGCCAACGGCGTCGTGCTGGGAGATTTTACGACTCAGGCATATTCGGCTGCGTCCGCTGGAGACCCCACGCCTTCGATGGAGTTAGAGGTAGATACAGGAGCTGATTACTTAGACTTCTAAGCGGGCTTAAGCACGATGTGCTCGCCCGGAAAGTCGCAACATCAACCTGTAACGTAATCATCTTAAACCTCTGACGGAGATAATATTATGCAAAACTTAAGTTCCCTTGATAGTCAGGTACCGGGGATGCCGATCATGTCCTACGCTGACGAAAACTTACTGAGCGTTCATGAACTGACTCATGAGCATGAGGCTGATGTCCTGAATTTTCTCGCCCTGCGCCCGCTGCATACGGTGGCGATGGTGAGCATGATTCGTGATAACGGCCTGGTCAGCTCCTTGAACCGGGGCGCCTTCTACGGCTGCCGCGACGCTATGGGCGAATTGGAAGGCGTCGCTCTCATCGGTCACGCAACCTTGATTGAGACGCGCACCAATGCCGGTCTCGCAGCCTTTGCTTCCATCGCGCGTGAGTGTGAAAGGACGCACGTCATGATGGGCGAATGCGACAAGCTCTCCACCTTCTGGCAGCACTATGCGGAAGACGGCGAAGCGCCACGCCTCATCTGCCGTGAGATGTTGTTCGAGCAGCGTTCCCCCGTGCAGGGCTTTGAGGGCGTGCCCGGCCTGCGCCGCGCCACGCTTGATGATCTGGATTTGGTGGCCCCTGTGCAGGCGCAGATGGCCTT
>JACMLC010000551.1 GCA_014379795.1 Pyrinomonadaceae bacterium | reverse complement strand
TTTCTGTATTTTGTGCAGTTAAATTCAAAGCTTCTACTTGCCGACAGCGTTGCAAGCGAGAGGGACTATCTCGCCTATGTTCTGCACGTAGGGGTGTCCCCATTCGTTCTTCTCCGGTCTCCAATTGGAATCAAACTGCACCATCTGTTTCGCACAGTTGCCGCTGCCGTCATCCTTTGTGCGCGCGAGGACGGCGAAGATGCGTCTGGTTTTTCCGCCGCGCGCGTTGTCCACGATAATCCAGTCTTTGTCCGTGATGACGACGCGGCGCGGAATCAGGCGATGATCGTCTGCGGCTTGATGCAAAAGCTTGATGAGCGCGGCGTCCGTGTTCGCAGCCTTCGGCATGCCGGGAGCCTGTGCCAGACGCTTGGCGTTCTCTTTATTCTTTGCCGTCTCATCGCTGCCCTGTGTGTTTGAAGGGTCGCTGCTGTTGGCTGCATCACCCTTAGCATCTTTGTCATTATTAGCTTGAGCTTCGGGCACGGGCTGCGGCTTTGTCTCTGTCTTGGGCTGCGCCTCTTTGGTTTTACCTTTAGCGCGGTCAAGCATGTCGCCGAACTGTGCGTTGGCATTTGAAGCGGAAGCCAGAAGCAAGACGGCTGCGAAAGCGAGCGCGAAAGTGAAAGCTGGTTTGTGCGATTTCATGATGTGTGTCCTTTCTGTTTGATGGTTGATGAATTGGATTTATTGATTCCGTAGGCGACGAGTCAGGGCGTTAGCCGCAAATCGTCACGTCCTGATCTTCGCGGCTTCCGACCGTGTAGATTTCAGTTTTGCCGCCCTGCTCATCCAACACATAGATTCTGGTGCCGGGTTTCAGGCGCATGTGCGTAGAGGAATTGCCGCCCAAGACGGGGCTGCTGCCGTTGTCAAAGTAAAGCGTGCGCTGTTCGCTACAGGAGTTCTTAATCCTGACGTTGGGGTCAAAGCCGGGAGGCGGCATGCCGGGTTGCTGCGCGTTTGAACCGGAATTGTTTGACGAAGCGGGGCGATTGTTGTTGGCTTGCGCTTCGCGTGCAGCCCTCTCGTCAACTCCCCTGCGGCGTTCGACTTCGGGCGCGGCGGCGCGTTTGAGCGCGGCGAGCTGCGTCGCATAGCTGCCCTTGCGAGTGTCCACATAAAAGATGCCTTCGGCGGAGTTTGGCTGTTCGATTGCGCTTTTCGGAACGATGACGATAAGCCAGACTTTGTGAAGCCCCGGCGGCAGGCTGTTCAAGGCAGTGACCATCATGTAGCTGATAAAAGCATTCTTCGTTTCGGCAGGAGTGGCCGGAGCAATCTCGATTGGCACGACGCGGCCTGCGTGGCTGCCACGGCTCCGCTCGTCCAGATACTCGCCCACCATCTGCTTGTCATTAACGAACAACGCCACAGACCATGAGCTGCTGGGGTCGAGCTGCGCATTCATGTTGGCAAGCGCATAAATGGGTTCGCCCGCCACGAAGCGGCGCAAGGTGGTTTGTCGCGCCGTCGCATCAGCAGCCGAAATCGGAGATTTAGCGAAGACTATGCGATTCGGATTGGTCGGCACTTCGTAGCCGTTGACGACGCGCGAATTGCCGTTGCGCACGCCGCTGCTCGTGCCGTCCGCAGGGCCTGTCGGATCATTCGCCGGAGCCGTTGGCTCAATACCCTGTGTGGACTGCACATCATTGCCATTTGAGTTTCTGCCCGGCGCGGCAGGCTGAGAAGAGTTTGATTCTTTGGCCTGTGTTTCGACGCTGGTGTTCGACTGATTTATTTTCTCTTTGCCTTTTTTAATAAAATCGCCAAACTGCGCGTGTGCTGAAGGCGCTGCGTAAAAGGCGAAAATCAGTAAGCCGAGTGTGGCGATGCTCAATCTGTGTAATTTCATTTTCTGCTCCTTCGAGAAGTTATTTAGTCCTGACTCGATGGTGTAGAGGCGCGCAGTGCAGGCTTATTACTATCGCAAGTGAGAAATAAAAAGATTTAAATGCGTGTGGCTGCTGTCAGAACCGTCTGCGGTAGCAGGCTGACAGATTGCGGAATGCGGATTGCGGAATGCGGATTGGAAAACACCGCCATGCTTTTTAATCCGCAATCTGAAATCCGAAATCCGCAATTGCCCTCTCCCGCCCGCTACCGCAGGCGGTTCTGACTTGATGCCTTGAGGAAAGAAAATCAACTCAGGGGTTGCATGAGAGGCATGCTCGTTAAGCTACGTTTTCTCTTCAGGCTCATGATGATGCCGGTGACTAGCGACAGCAATCCGAATAACCCTATGAAAACGAAAATGGGATTGAGCGAATCGTGGCGGTGTCGCTCGGCTGATTCGACGAGCGCGAAATTGTGGGGCGGTTGCGGCAGGTAATAGACCTCTACGGAATCGCCGACTTTGAGCTTGGCATAGTCCGACTCTGTCACTAAATCTCTCGTACGCGAATCAATGGATTTCCCTTCACTGGTTTCAAACTTCGCTTGCACGATATAATGAGTCCAGCTCGATTTGTCCTCTTCATTATCCCTGTAGCTACTCAAATTGGAGACAACGGCGGTCGTCCTTAAGCCGTGCCGCGCAAATTCCGAGCGCGTGCGCGCGTTCATAAATTGTGCGAAGACCACGATTGAGCAGAATAAGAAAATCGGAACGCCGAATAGGATTAGGATGACTCGCGTGTTAAACCTCCAACGGGCTTCGGGAATCTCTCCGGCTGTCGCCTTGGAATCGCTGACAACTTCTATGTGCGGGGCGTGAGCCTGAATGGCGGCGGTAATTTCCCTGCTATCCTTAAAAGCCGAGAGGCGATGCCGCTTGCCGTCAGCTAAGGTCAAATAAATACACGCATCCGGGCTGCACGAATTAGTTTCAACGGTTTGCCACTCATTTTTACCAATACTCGCAACCATGTGGTGTAGAACGTCTATCAGATGTTTGGTCGGCGTTCTGTACAAGCCGCCTTTGAGCGTCTTTAAGAGTTGCGGTTCGGTCGTCAGAGCGCGCCGCAACGGGCTGTGCGGATGACTCGCGCGTCGCGCCCGCCTGAGATAAACCAGTCCGCCAAGAATCGGCCACCAAGCTAAGGGCGCGCTCAGGAAAACGAATGAGCCGTACAGCGAGTGTTCAAATAAATCCCTCTTGAAGAAGACGAACAGCAGGCTCTGTGCTATCAGACCGAACCCGATCCACGCCCAGCCGCTCTTTCGATAACTGCTCGATTCGGCATCGAGCGTGCCCGTGATTATGTCGCGATAGTTGTTCATGATTCGTCCTTAACGATGAGCTGCCGCAACCTGCTGCGGCTGCGATTCTTGCTCGTCGGTTGCGATGGCGGAGTTGATAAAAGCTGCCCCGATAATCAAGAGGAGCAAGAGAAAAAGACGCAACACGTTTTCCAGAATGGTATTCATGATAATCGGCCTTTCTTCACAAATATTTTTGCCCGGTACAGTCAGGAAGAGGCGTGCGAATGGTGGATATTACCGTCGAGCCGCAAAAAAATTTTGGGCGGCAGTGAGGGTCACGCTTCTTGCTCTTGAAGGAGATGCTGTTTCGGATGGACGCTGGATTTCTATTGCTAAAGCCGTCTAAGGGAAACTACAATCCGTCCCAGATCAAAAGGAGGTTTCCTCGATGACCTGCGCCAACCCTCGCGCTTTACTGCGCGCCGTCGCTTTAGCTTTGTTTATCGCCCACATCGTTTGCGCTCAAACACCGAAGATAACAACCCCGCGCGCCGAAGCTCAGTCAGAGATGGATGATTTTATGGCGATGCTGATGCCTGCAAAGACCGAAGAGGAGCGCAGGGCGACGCTCGCTGCACGAAAAGAGCTGGCGACCATTGAGGCTGCGAAGGCATTGATGGCGCGTGGCGAACGGCTTGTCCTGCACGGCGAGTATGCGGCGGCTCTGAATCTATATAAATCCGCGCTCGACATCGTCACAGAATTGAAGGATGAAGCGGGCATGGCGCTCGCGATCAACTTGATCGGGCGCACCCGTCACGCGCAGAACGAGTACAAAGCGGCTTTGGAATTATACGAACAGAGCCTCGCGTTATGGACGAAGCTTGGCGGCAAAGAAGCGGAAATCGCAGACATCTGTAACGACTTTGCGCGCACCTTTTATGCGCTTCGTGAATATGACAAGACGCAGGAATATTATGCAAAGGCCATGAAATTGGCGCAAGGCGCGGGCAATAAAAAAGCGATAGCAGTGGCGCTCAACGGCTTTGGCATCGTTCGTTTTTATCGCGGCGAGTTCAAAGCCGCCTTAGACTTTTATCAGCAGAGCCTGCGCCTCTGCGAAGAGATCGGTGACAAAGAGAACGGCAGCAATGCGGTCAACAACATCGCGCTGGTCCATAACTCGTTAGGCAACTTTCGTCAGGCCATAGAGTTTTACGAAAAAAGCATCAAGCTCTATGAAGAATTAGGAGCGAAGAAAAGGGTCGCTCGCTCGCTGGTCAATCTCGCAAATGTTTTTATCACGCTCAACGATTACCTCACGACCATCAAAGTTTTACAGA
>JACMLC010000550.1 GCA_014379795.1 Pyrinomonadaceae bacterium | reverse complement strand
ACAGCCTCTCACCGAAAGCGAATTCATCGCGCGCATTGATATTCCTTCAACCAGAGCGTACGTGACCTCTATTCTCGAACGCTACCGCAGAGTTAAAAACAGTAGGCAGCAGGCAGCAGGCAGTTGGCAGAAGAGAGAAAGTAACGAGCCGGAACTGTTCTCATCCTGCTGCTTACTGCCCACTGCACACTGCCACCTGCCAACTCTCCCAGAGTCCAGCCCTTGACATACCGCCAGCTATTATCGGGCAACGCTGATTTTCGCAGGCTGTGGGCGGGGCAAGTCGTTTCCGAAATCGGCGACTGGTTAAATAACATCGCCGTGCTCGCGCTGACGATACAGGCTGCGGGCGCAGGGCGTGAAGGACTTGCGATTGCCATCTATGCCATCGCGCGTCATCTTCCGCTCTTTCTGTTTGGCCCACTGGCAGGCGTCGTCGTAGACCGCACGGACAGGCGGCGCGTGATGATCGCGGCGGATGTCATGCGCGCAATCCTCGCGCTTGGATTCCTGCTGGCGAATACGATGTCCGCGCTGCCGGTTGTTTACATTGTCGGTGCGTCGCTGTTTGCCGTCTCCGCCTTCTTCAATGCCGCGAAACGCGCGACGCTTCCGAACCTTGTGCGCGGCGCGGAAGAACTGCTGCTCGCAAACTCTCTTTCAGCCTCAACCACTGCCGCCACCATCGCTGTCGGCTCCGCGCTTGGCGGAATTGCCGCGACCTTCCTCGGCAGAAATTTTGTCTTTGTCCTCAACGCCGCGACCTTTCTGCTGTCCGCCATTTTGATTCGACGCATCGGGCGAGAGAAAGTTGGCAGTTGGCAGTGGGCAGTTAGCAGTAAAAACAGAACGGGAAATGAAAGCTTGGGGACAGAAAGTTTCGAGCGTGCTGCACCTGCAAATATCGAATTCAAAAAAACTGCCAACCGCAAGCTACCAACTGCCAGCTTTCTTCTTCGTCGCTCGCTTGCGGATTTCCGTGAGGGCTTGGGATACGTCCGGCGTTCGCAATTGTTATCCGCGATTTTCATAGTCGCTGCGGGATGGGGATTGGGCAACGGGGCGGCGCGTGCTTTGTACAGTCTCTTCGGAGCGCGTCTTGGCGAATCAACAGTGGCGGGATTGATCTCGCGCCCGACGGATTTCGGCATCTCTGTGTTATTTGTCGCGATGGGTTTGGGAGGAGTGCTGGGTGCGCCGCTGGCAAGGCGTTTCAATGCAGGCTCGCAGGAGGTGTTGGGAGCGCGGATGGGACGCTCGCTGTTTTTCGATGGTTGCGGCCTCGCTCTGTTTAGCCTGATGCCGACCTTGTGGGGGGCCGCCGTCGTGTTGATTGCGCGCGAGATGAATTTTGCTATCTGGTGGACGGCGCAGCAGACGATTATGATGAGCCGCACGGATAACCGTTATGCTGGCCGCGTCTTCGCTTCGTATGAGACGCTGACGACCTTGACGATGGTCGGTTCCATGCTCGCTTCCGGCGCAGCCGCAGACAAATTCGGCATCAAGCCCGTCGCGGCATCCGGCGGAATCATCATCGCGCTCTCAGGACTGCTCTGGTTTATCCTGCGCAGAGAGAAAGGCAAAAGGTAAAAGGCAAAAGGTAAAAGGAAGGCGGAAACCAAATTTTATTAATTCCTTGAGAAATGGTTTTGTCTTCACTTTTGCCTTTTTACTTTTGCCTTTTTACTTTTGCCCTTTGCCGGCTCCTCGTTATGCAGAAATCTAAACAGATGTTTTCTGGGCACGTGCATGCCGTTAGATTTTTCCCAGAAAGGCTGGCCGTTGGTTAAGAGGAAATCGCGTTGATCCTCCATTCGTTCCTCTTTCGTGATGCGCTTGGAGATCAAATAACGAATCGCTCCGTTGGGGTCAATAATGACGGTTGAGCCGCCGTAAAAATAGAAAGTGTCGCCTTCGGCGGTGCGTGCGGTTTTGCGCTGGGTCACTTCGGCAACGAGGTCGAAGACGACTTGACCATCCGGGCCAACGCGTCTGGATGAGCGGATGGATTGCACTTTGGGTAAATCTGTTTGCTCGTCATCGGCAGCAACGAAACCAAACTCTTTGAGGAATTTCGGCTTGGTCATCATGCGTCCCAAATCGCCAGCCTGTCGCCGCAACTCTTTTTCATTAGCGGGGCGCGCAGGGTCTCCGTCAAATTTGAGTCTGGCGAAAGTCAGCCCCTTCATCTGCGGCAGCAAGCCACCGGAGCCGGGCGCGCCCGGCCCGTTCCAGAGCAGCGCATCCTCTGAAAGATTATCCACGCCCGCAGGATAGATATGGCGTCGCCTGAAAGCGTCTATCCATGATTCCCTGTAGCCCCATGGGTCATCCGGCACAAGGTCTCTGTCAGCCGTAATCACAGCGCGCAGGAAATCTCCGAACGTGATGTCAACGGGCGGGCAATAATCAATGGCGCGGATGCAGATTGCCAGAAACTGGCTCGCCAGCTTGCTCGCTTGATCTGCCAGAATAGCCTGCAATTCGTGCGGGATTTCGCCGGGGGGAAGCTCGCCCGTACCGCCCGTCGCCAGCAAGATAAAGCGCTGCGTCTTGCGGTCAAAGATGGTCGTGAACGCCTCGAATACCGCCGCAACCAGAATCGAGCCAAGCGTGTGTGACTCTAAACTTGAGTCATAAGGCTCAGGATTACCTTCCTCGTCCGCCTGACCAATCGCGCTGCGCAGGGCTTTCTCTCTGTCCAGCGCCTTTCCTTTCTCTTTCGTCGTCTGCCCGAACTGCTGTGCGATGTCTGTCAGGAGGGTTGCCAATCTTAAATTTCCACGTGACTTTCGGATGGCGGATTGCAGCACTTGATCGTAACTGAAGTGTTGAAAGATGGCGACGAGATCGGCGAACGCTTCGTGAAAGGCTATGACATCAGGATTGGTCGGAAAAGTGAAGTGAGTTCTGAGGCCATCCAGCAGCGCATGCGTGACTTCGTGCGCCACGATGTCGTGTGAGAGGCAAGTGTAAACCGTTCCGCCCGGCAGGTTGCGGCCTGCTACCATTTCTTCGGCTTTGAAATAGCCGAAACATAATTCGCCTGTCTCTTTCTGGTAAAAAGCATTTCTGCCTTCAAAGGCGTGCGGGCGGATAAGTAGCTGCGTGCGATCCGGCAAAGAAAAGCCCCATGCGATGTGGCGACCGAGCGCGGTGCGAAACGCCGCGTAGACAAGGCTACAGACGGCATAAACCATCTGATTATGAAAAAGCCTGTCCGAAGGCGAGGGGCTGCGCCCGTTGCGAATCAAGTTCGCAGAGGCGTCAAGATTGAGAGGGTCGGCGGGCAGCGCTTTTTTGTCAGCGTTGTCATCCCTATCACTGACTATGAAAACTCCCCCGACCGGCCCTGCCTGCAAAGGCTCATACGGCACATTGACGAGCGCGACCGCTCCTTCAAGACGAGAGGCTGCGGGGTCTAGCGCAAAGATTTTGAGCGGCCTGTAGAGCGGGTCATCGCCTTGCCGTTCATACGGACGCCCGTAGACGGCGCGACTGACGCCTTCGCCGATCTCGTATGTCTCTCCTTCGCCGGGTTGCTTGGCGGGCGGAGGGCTTTTCGGTGGCGCTGGTGGCGGCTCCTCCGTGCGCGTCTGCGCCGTAGCCTTACTGGCTTCTGTCGTCGCCGAAGGTAGATTGTCGGATGATTCAGCCATACGCTTAAATGTCAGAACCGCCTGCGGTAGCGGGCGGGTCTTCCATGTTGAATACCCGCCCGCTACCGCAGGCGGTTCTGACATGATGCTTTGTCCAAGTGGCTACAGGCAAACGAGCTTTAAATCTTGAAGGGATTCTGTCCTTCAAAGGCCGCGTTGCTCTCGCCTATGAAAAAATAGTTGGGGGTCTGGTCGGGCGGCATGTTCTTGATGATCTGTTTGTGAAAGTCTTTGTAGCTGCCCTTAAACTTTCCTTCCTTCCAGACGCGCAGCATGTTCGCGGTGAAGAGGCCGTTAAAGTCTCCGTCCTGTGAAAGCTGGTTATCCTGACAGCCTGAGAAAAGCAACGTAGATGCTTTGATTGACTTGGCGGCATTCTTCAAAGCCTTGTCTCCCAGAATCGGGTCATAGAACTTTTTATTCTGGCGATACGTGCGCAAGGCCACGTCCGGGGGCATGTTGCGATATTTTACTTCTCTAGTTTCGGGGTTAATGCTGGAGGCTCTGACCTGCGTCGTGCCTTGAAAAAAAGCCAGCTTGGTGACGGAGCCGCTGTGGCAGCTATCGGAAAAAACGAGGATGCGAACGCCCTTGGCGAACTTGCCGAGCATCGCGTTCAACTCATCGTCAACCTGCTCGCCGTCGAACAAGCACCATGTTTCATCCTGCATGTCCGGCTCGTCACTGTTCATATCAGGCAACTGTCCGCCGTGTCCTGAGTAGGAGAGAAGAAAAATATCGCCGGACTTTAAAGCTTTGGCGGCGGCGAGAATCTCGTTGGCGACCTGCGCACGCGTCGCAGAAGCGGTCATCAAAGTCTTGACCTTGAACTTTTTGGATTTAGCGATGGCCGCCATGTCCTCTGCGTCTGCTTCGCAAGCGTTCAAATCGCCAGACCATCCGCCATAATGTGTCGGGTCTACGGAATTAAGTCCTATCGTCAATGCAAGGCCGTTTGGCATCTTCGGTCTCCTTTTCTTTTTTATAAATGATGTAAGCGCGAGCCAGCTTTACCTCAACGCTCAAAGCGAGGCTGGTAACTGTCGCGCTCGTGATTTGATATGTGCATCCTTACCGGGCGCATTTGGGGAAGTGAATTGCTCACTTTCGATTGTAGACTGCTGCCGGGCATACCTGCTGGATGAAGTGCAAAGATTATGCCAGCATTGTAAAACTTATTTTCCGTCAACGGAATAGAAAAAATAGTTTATAACGAAGCCGGGAATGTCTACGGCAGGATACACACCTGTGTACTTTCAATGACACTATGTTCAAATGGCAGAGTCATCGCGTTCAAAATTAATGACTGAAGAATCACAAGCACAGCTTTATTGCGCTCGTTGGGCGCTGCCCATCACCTCCGCGCCAATTGAGGACGGAGCGGTGGCGATTGCGGGCGAACAAATCGCGGGCGTCGGAACGCGCGAAGCTTTGTCTGCGGAATTTCCCGGCGCAACGGTCAAAGATTTTGGTGAAGCGGCAATCCTGCCCGGCCTCGTCAACTGTCACACGCATCTGGAACTGACGGCGATGCGCGGATTTCTTGAGCGCGAGGAAGGAGATTTTTTCGCATGGCTCAAGAAGCTGACCATCGCAAGGCTTGAGCGCATGACGCCGGACGATTTACAGGTTTCCGCCGCGTGGGGAGCAATCGAAGCTGTTCGAGCGGGCGTCACCTGCGTCGGCGATGCGTCGGACGCGGCGAGCCAGAGCATGATCGCGCTCAGAGACGTGGGCTTGCGCGGCATCGTCTATCAGGAATCTTTCGGTCCCGACGCGAAACTGGCGCGCGAGTATTTTGAAAAGCTGCGAGAAAAGCTCGAAGGCTTGCGCGAGTTTGAAAATGCGCGCGTGCGCTTGGGCGTCTCTCCGCACGCGCCGTATACCGTGAGCGCGCCGCAGCTTGAAATGATTTCGGAATATGCTTTGGCGCAAAAAATGCCGCTCATGATGCACGCTGCGGAATCCGAAGCGGAAATGCTTTTGCTGCGCGAAGGCAGCGGGGTGTTCGCCGAAAGTCTCGCGCGACGCGGCATCGAATTTCAGGTTCCTCGTTGCTCGACAATTCAATATCTGGCCGCGCACGGCATCCTCAGCACGCGGCCACTGCTCGCGCATTGCATACACGTAGACGAGCAAGATATTGAAACTTTGAAACAGGCAGACGCGCGCGTCGCACATTGCCCGAAATCAAATGCCAAGCTGGGACACGGGCGCGCACCGCTCGCGGCATTTATCAAACACGGCTTGAAAGCAGGCATCGGCAGCGATTCGGTCGCGAGCAATAATACCTGCGACATGCTGGAAGAAGCGCGCTTCGCGGCATTGCTCTCACGCGCGGGCGGAGACCGTATAGATAATCAACGAATGATGAACGCGGAGGATGCCTTGCGCGCGGCCACGCACGGCGGCGCAACCGCTCTCGGCTTAGAGAATCACATCGGCGCGCTTGCTGTTGGAATGCAGGCAGACCTCGTAATCGTCTCCCTCGGCGGCGCGCATCAGCAGCCAGTACATGACCCGACCACCGCTCTCATCTTCGCTTCATCCGGGCGAGATGTGCGGCTGACGATGATTGCGGGAAGAGAAGTTTACAGCGAAGGCCGCGTCACCACTGTTGACGAAGCCCACTTGCGTGCACGGATGAAAGAAATCTTAAAGGCAGTGACGAGTGACAAGTGACAGGTGATAAATCAGTTTTCAGTTTTCAGTAAGAATACTTCGCGCTTTTTCTGAAAACTAAAAACTGAAAACTGAAAACTTCTCCTTCTTGTCACTCGTCACCTGTCACTCGTCACTGAATTCTTATGAATGTACTTGTCTTAAATTGCGGCAGCTCGACCGTCAAATTTCAGTTAATCGCGACTGACTTGGAAAGCATCGCGCAGAATGCAGACCGCAGGCTGGCGCGCGGCGCGGTTGAGCGTATCGGCGGCGAGGCGATTATTACTCTGCATGCAGAGGGGCGGGAAGCCTTGAAGTCTACGGCTCCGGTGCGTGATGCGCGTGCGGCGGTGGATCTGATTATTCGCTGGGCTTGTTCGGAAAATTCCGGCATTGCTGAAGTCCGCAGTGTGGCTGACGTGCATGCTATCGGGCACAGGGTCGTGCATGGCGGCGAGCGTTTTACGCACTCCGTTTTAATCACGGACGAAGTCGTGCGCGGCATAGAGGATTGCATAGACCTCGCGCCGCTGCACAATCCTGCGAACCTCAAGGGCATCACTGCGGCGCGCGAAGTCTTCGGGGTAGGTATCCCGGAAGTCGCTGTCTTCGACACGGCCTTTCACCAGACCTTGCCGGATTACGCATATCTCTACGGGCTACCGTATCAATATTATCGCCGCCACCGCATTCGTCGTTACGGCTTTCACGGCACGTCGCATCGTTATATCGCTTATCGCTATCGCCAGCTTCGCAACATCGCGCGCGGAGAGACAAATGTCATCACTTTGCATCTGGGCAATGGCTGTTCGGCGGCTTTGATTCGCGGTGGCGATTCTGTAGACACTTCGATGGGTTTGACGCCGCTCGAAGGTTTGATGATGGGCACACGTTCGGGCGACATAGACCCTGCCATCGTAGATTTCATCGCTGCCAAAGAAGGTTTGACCGCGCAGGAAGTCGAAACCCTGCTCAACAAACAATCCGGCCTGATTGGCATCTCAGGTTTAACGAATGACATGCGCGAGCTTTTGGACGAGGCGCGCGAAAATGATGATCGCCGTGCGCGTCTCGCCATAGAGATTTTCTGTTATCGCATCAGGAAATACATAGGCTCGTATCTGGCCGCGATGGGCGGCGCGGATGCTCTGATATTCGCGGGAGGCATCGGCGAAAATTCCGCAGAGGTTAGAGAGCGCATCTGCGAGGGGTTGCAGTGGTTCGGGCTTGAGATTGATGCTGAGCGAAATGCTCTTCAGACGGGCGGGCGAGAGGGGTTAATCAGCCGCGACGGCTCGCGTCTTGCCGCTTACGTCATCCCGACAGATGAAGAGCTTTTGATTGCGCGCGACACTGTGCGCTGCGTGCGCGGCGCGCCGCAGAGATTTTGATGACGGGAAAATTTTAAATTGCCACTAGCTTTAGCTGGTGGATTAAATTGAAGAAGTTATGGCTTTAGCCGAAATGATTTGGCTAAAGCCGACACTTGTTAGCACTCTTGCTCCACTAGCTAAAGCTAGTGGCAATTCAATTAACTTTCATTACTGCACTAGCTTCTCTGTAATTACTCGCTTGTTTTCTTTTCTACAACATCGCCGATTTTAATCACGCCGTCTGTCAGAATCTGCGCGCGGAGGCCGCCGCGATGTGTGAGGCCGCCGACGATGCCGGGACGTGTGAGCTTTGCCAAGTGAGAGCATGGCTCGCAGAGACGAATGCCCTTTAAACGAACTTCGCCGACGTGAAACTCTTGACCGGCCAGATGATTTAGAGGCACGTCACGCGTGACGATGTTTCGGCGGCCTTCGGACGGAGACAAATCCAGCCCGCTCTCGCGCCGCATGCCGTCAAAAGCTTCGGCTTCGATCAGCGTTACTTCATAATCAGGCCCGGGCTTCCAGAATGTGCCGGTCTGGTTGAAGTAACGGTCGCCCTCCAAGCCTTTGCCCGGCACAGCATGGACTTCATCCACAGCTTGCATCGGCTCGTTGCTAGACGAGGCGATATGTATGGAAATGACTTTGCCTCTGAACATACCAATCAAATCAAGAAAAGGGGAATGGGGGAATAGGGAAAGAGGGGAACAGGAAGCAGGCGCTCACTTCCTTGTCGCGCTCTTCCCATTTACCTGTTTACCAATTTACCTGTTCCCCCTTTTTTTCTTCTAGGCGCATGCCGCTGTGATTGCTTCGTCGAAAATCTCCAGCGCGACATCCACGTTTTCGCGCGTGAGGATGAGCGGCGGCGACCAGCGAATCGTGTTTGCGCCCGCGCCGAGGATAATCAATCCGCGCTCGTAACAATTGCGCTCGATGCGGTCGCGCAAGTCCGGCGCAGCCTTGTTTGAGGCGCGGTCTGTGACAATCTCCACGCCGACCATCAAGCCAAAGCCCCGCACGTCGCCGATGCAATCATGCTTTTGCATCAGCTTGCGCAAACCGTCCTGTAAATATTTTCCGACCGACGCGCTGTTGGCTACCAGCTCGCGTTCTAAAAGCTCAATCGTTTTCAACGCGGCGGCGATGCAGACCGGATTGCCGCCGAAAGTCGAAGCATGCGCGCCCGGTTTCCAGTCCATCAAATCCGCACGCGCGACCGTCACGCCGATGGGCAAGCCGGAACCGATGCCCTTCGCCAGACAAATAATATCGGGCTTCAAATCGTGATGGTCAGAGGCGAACATTTTTCCAGTGCGACCCATGCCGGATTGCACTTCGTCTACGATCAGCATGATGCCGTGTTCGTCGCAGATGCGGCGCAACCCCTGCAAAAATTCCGTCGGCGCGGGAACGTAGCCGCCTTCGCCCTGCACGACTTCGACGACGATTCCTGCAACCTCTTCGGGCGGCGTGGTGGTCTTGAACAGGCGATTCTCAATCCAGTCCAGAGACGCGCGGCTGACAGTGGCCTCGTCGGACTGCTCCCCTGTAAAAGGATGACGAAAAGCGTTCGGGTAGGGAACGTGCGTGACATCCAGAGCCTGACGATGAAAGCCCTTGCGCTGCGCCACCTTTGAGGAGGTCAAAGAGAGCGAGCCGAGCGTGCGCCCGTGAAAGCTATTAAAGAAGGCTATGAACTTCTGGCGTCCGGTCGCGTGCATCGCCAGCTTCAAAGCCGTTTCGACGGCTTCCGTCCCGCTGTTGGCAAAATGCGTGCGCGTCGGGCTTGGGACGGGGACAATCTCATCCAGCTTGCGCGCCAAGTCAGGCATCTGGCGATAAAAATAATCCGTGCCGCAGATGTGTATGAGCTTGGCGCTCTGTTCCTGTATGGCGCGAACAATTTCCGGGTGACAGTGGCCTGTCGAGCAGACCGCGACGCCCGCGTTGCAATCCAGAAAGATGTTGCCGTCAACGTCTGTGACCCAGACGCCTTCGCCGCGCTCTGCGACGAGTTGCCAACCCGGGCGCGGGTAAGATGGAGTGACGAATTGCTGGTCGGCGTTGATGATCTCCAAGCCCTTCGGGCCGGGCAGAGCGGTCTTGATCTCGGGTCTCTTCGGCGGTGCCATAGTGGACATAATACTTCTCCTTTTAAAATCGAAAAACAGATTGCTGGTGAATAACGGATGAGAGTGAACGTGGTTCGGGGTGGAGAAGGGCTAGTCCGCGAAAAGGTTGGCGCGGGTTTCGAGCGGGCGAATATGTGGATTGCTAAAATACATAACCGCAATTAGAAGGCAGTAAGCAATTAAAGGAACTAAGATGTGCCGTTACGCCCCTCGCGCACAATATCAATCAGCGCGTCAAGATGTTTATCAGTATGAGCTTGAGCTTCAGCAAGCTCTGCTATGTTT
>JACMLC010000549.1 GCA_014379795.1 Pyrinomonadaceae bacterium | reverse complement strand
GTGTGCGGCGACAAGTTGAAAATTTATCCCGTCTACGACGCGATTGATTTAGAGCATTTCTCGACGGCAGGAGAGAAGCTCGATCTGGATTCGATAGCCGGTTTGCCTGCCCCTGCGCCGGGAACTTTGAGAGTCGGTTTGCTGGCGACGATGGCGCGCTGGAAAGGCCACAAAACATTTTTGCGCGCCCTCTCGCTTGTGCCTGAAGGCGTACACATTCGCGGCTATATCATCGGCGGCGCGCTCTATCAAACAGACGGCAGCCAACACAGTCTCGAAGAGTTGCGAAGCGAAGCCGCCGCGCTGGGGCTTGAAGAAAAAGTCGGCTTCACGGGTTTTGTACCTGATGCGGCCTCTGCGATGCGCGCTCTGGACATCGTCGTGCATGCCAGCACGGAGCCTGAGCCGTTCGGCCTCGTGATTGCCGAAGCGATGGCCTGCGGGCGCGCACTCATCGCGAGCGAAGCGGGCGGCGCGGCAGAGATTATCAACGCCGGAACAGACGCGCTCGGACACCCGCCCGGCGACTCGGAAGTTTTAGCCGAACGCATCACAGAGCTTGCGCTTGATGCGGATTTACGAAAGCGGCTCGGTCAGGCGGGGCGCGAGACAGCCCATCGGCGTTTTGACCGCGCGCGGCTGGCAACGGAGCTAATTCCGATTTATAACGAAGTTCTTTCATCCAGAAACTGATGCGCGTGCTACACATCTACAGCGGAAATCTTTATGGCGGCATCGAGACGATGCTCGTCACGCTGGCGCGCGAGCGCGAGGTGTGTCCGCAGATGGAGCCGCATTTCGCGCTCTGCTTCGAGGGACGATTGAGCGAGGAATTGTCTTCGGCTGACGTTCCCGTACATCAGTTGGGGAACGTGCGCGCCAGTCGTCCGGCAACTGTCCTGCACGCGCGAAACACGCTCCGCAAACTTTTGCGCAGTCTTGATTTCGACGCCGCCATTTGTCATGCGCCGTGGTCGCAAGCGATCTTTGGGGCGGTTGTGCGCGAGGCAGGCGTGCCTCTTATCTTTTGGATGCACGGCACAACTGATGGTCGCCATTGGGCTGAGCGTTGGGCGCGTCGCACGCCCCCTGACCTCGCCATTTGCAACAGCCGCTTCACAGCGTCTACGTTGAACAATCTGTATCCGCGTGTGCGCGCAGAGGTGCTTTTTTATCCGGTTGCTTTTGCTCCATCACATAATTCAGAAGACGAACGCCGCGCTACCCGGGCGGAGTTAGACACGCCGGAAGATACGACCGTTATTATTCAAGTCAGCCGGATGGAAGCATGGAAGGGGCACACTCTGCATCTTGAAGCATTAACCCATCTCCGCGATGTGCCCGGTTGGGTTTGTTGGCTGGTCGGCGGCGCGCAACGCCCGCAGGAGATTCAGTATCTGGCGGAGTTAAAGGAAACTGTAATGCGGTCTGGCCTCGCAGAGCGTGTCAGATTTTTGGGAGAGCGTTCAGACATTCCGCGACTGCTGGCAGCAGCCGACATACACTGTCAGCCAAACATTCAGCCTGAGCCTTTTGGCATCACCTTTATCGAAGCTCTTAATGCGAGGCTTCCGGTTGTGACAACAGCAATGGGCGGCGCGCAGGAGATAATAGATGATTCATGCGGCATTCTTGTCCCGCCCGGCGATGCAGGCAAATTGTCATCCGCTTTGAATAAACTGCTGGCGGATAAAGGACTGCGGGTTTTGCTTGGAGAAACAGGTCGCGTGCGCGCACACACGCTTTGTGACCCTGCCAGGCAGATGAAGCATCTTCATTCGGCTCTAGTCTCTCTCGCGCAATTGGAGATGGCCGGATGACTGACATCGCTTACACAAAGCAATTTGGCGTAGAGCAGCGCGCACGCCAGAGTCTGGGCACGAGCGATGCGGCTATCTACAAAATGGTGGCCGGAGCTTTAGAAGGACGAAGCACGGGCGGATTGCTGGTTGATGTGGGTTGCGGGAACGGGCAACTGTGGCCGTTTGTGAGTCAACGTTTCTCTCGTTACATCGGAGTAGACGTGGTACGTTATGAAGACTTTCCCGCCGATGCAGAGTTCAAGCAGGTTGACCTTGATACGGGCCAGACTTCATTGCCCGATGACAGTGCAGATGTTGTCGCCTCTGTCGAAACCATCGAGCATCTGGAAAACCCGAGAGCTTTCATGCGCGAACTGGCGCGTATCACAAAACCCGGTGGCTGGATAATCGTGACCACGCCCAATCAGTTGAGCTTGTTGAGCCTGATTACTCTTTTATTCAAAAAACAGTTCTCCGCTTTTCAAGACGTGCATTACCCTGCACACCTGACGGCTTTGCTTGAAATTGACTTAAAACGAATCGCGGAGGAATGCGGGCTTCATAAAGTAAGTGTCTTATACAGCCATCAGGGAAGAATAATCCTGACTCCATATCACTATCCGGCCTCTCTCTCTAGATTATTTCCACGCGCGCTTTCTGATAACGTGCTTTTAATTGGGAGAAAGTTGTCACAGGTGGAATAAGTTGCATTTGATGATGAATAAT
>JACMLC010000548.1 GCA_014379795.1 Pyrinomonadaceae bacterium | reverse complement strand
GCAGCCTCTCCGCCTCGCGAAGGCGTCAGAGATTCTGTCCCTTGAATGTTCAAATGTGGAGTGGGACTAGCGATTGTCGGCGGAATCTCTTGTTTCGTTTCCTCAAGTTTTAGCACCTCGGTCGGCGGCGGCTTAGTTCGCCTCGGTTCGGGAATAACCAAAGTGGCCTGCGGGTCAAAGGGCGCATCAAGTAAAGACCCGTCAGCCAAACAAAAAGTGAAGGTGTCCTCAAAAGTGCGTTTGCATGTAGGGCAAGTTTTCATCTAGCTTATGCTCCAAGCCTGACCTGAAATCCGAAGGGTAAACTATCGGGCTGGCATCTTAGCCCGGTTTGGTTTTAACCGCGAAATTTTATCTTTTATACAATAGTAAAAGTGGTAGTGGAAATCTTGGGTGATTTACGACGCTCAAGTGACCCAAACTCATAACACAGCCTGAATAGGCTTAACTAAAAGTGATAGGAAACGGCCAGAACGAGAGAGCAAAGACCAGCAGTGTGACGAGCGCGACGATGAGGCGTGCGCGCCCGAGCGGTTCGTTAATTACCGGTTGCGGGTGGCGCACGCGCAGCATGATTGCCAGCAGCACTGTATAGAGAAACCCGCTCGGGCTGCGATGCCAGAACCAGCCCAACACTGCAAGCGTCGTCATCACAGCGAAGGCCGCGCGCCCGAGCAAGCGGTGCGTGCGCAACCCGAAGACAGCATAAACAGCATGCCCTCCATCAAGCTGCCCGACCGGCAGGAGATTCAAGCTCGTCACCAATAGCCCTATCCACGCCGCCAGATAAAAAGGATTCGCAGAGATTTGATTAAGCTGCACGCCCAGCATCTTTGCCAGAGCGCGCATCAACAGCGGGTCGTTAAAATATATCACGTCGCCTGCGGGGATGAGCGGCGCGGGCTGTGCGGTCAGCAGCCCGATGATGGCAATTGGAATCACTATGACAAAGCCCGCGAGCGGCCCCGCGACTCCGATGTCAAAGAGCGCGTGCCGTGATGGAATCGTGGATTTGATTTTAATAAACGCGCCGAACGTGCCCGGCCCGATCAGCGGCGGCGAAGGAATAAAAAAGGGCAGCGTCGCTTCAACTCCGTAACGCCTGCACGCTATGTAGTGACCGAACTCGTGCGCCGTCAGAATCGCCAGCAGCGAGCCTGCGAACGATGCGCCCTGCATGAGCAGCGCGGGCTGCGTCAAGGCCAAGTGAATGTATCCGGCGACGAGCTTCACATAAAGCTCCGGAATATACAGCAGATAACCCAGCCAGCCTGACGGAGCGCGCAGCGCAGGCTCCGGCAGCGTCGTGCTGACGAGCACGACGCCCGCGATGGTCGTGGTCACGGCTGTCAGCAGGAACAGCACAGCGAAACGCGCCCACTCGCGCACGGTCGGTCGGGCAACTCGCCTGTAAGTGCGCGCCGTCGCCGCAGGTGCGTCAACAAAGGTTGGGATAACCCGAATGGATTCAGACATAAGAACAGTGACAAGTGACAAGTGACAAGTGACGAGCAAGAAATTATCTTGTCACTCGTCACTTGTCACTCGTCACTGACTTTAGAAATTCGCGTCCGGCAGGCGCGGCTCGTCGGTCTCATGGATGCCGTCTGCATCTCCCGTATCAAAGCCGTGAGCCTGCAATTCTTTGCCGGGTTTGAAGCGGATGGTCTTGCCGGAGGGGATGGCGACCTCTTCGCCTGTGCGCGGGTTGCGCCCGACGCCGCGCTTGCGCGGTTTGACGACAAAGACGCCGAAGCCGCGCAACTCGATCCGCTCGCCGCGCGTCAGAGCTTCTTTCATTGAATGAAAAAGAGCGTCAACGGCCTGCTCCGCTTTCATCTTGGGCACGCCCGTGCGTTCTGCGACGCGGTTGACAATATCAAGTTTAATCACAATGCTCGGCCTCCGTCAGCTTGCTGCTGGCTGCAAAATACTGTTGCATCAGAACAGTTAGGTCACCGCCAGCGATGATAGAGACGCGCGGCGAACTGTGTCAAGGAGTTAGCGTCTTTAAGGCCGCGAAACATTTTTCTCGTTTTGAGTCCGCGCGTTGACAAAGCCGCTGAGCGAACGCTAACCTCAAACGCGAGTGATAAGTGATGAGTGATAAGTGATGAGATAAAAACTAAGAGCTTTTTCTTATCACTTATCACTTATCACTCATCACTTATCACTGATTGAAACTATGTTCTGGCGAAAGAAAAAAAGAGCGCCGTTGTTTGGCGGTATCACAGCCGACGACGACCGCGATATAGAAATACAGAAACCCGGAGCGACGGCGGAGTCGCACGGCGGGTTGTGGGCGGAAGCGCGGCTCCTGTTTCGCGACCTGATTTTCGCGCTGATGTTTGCCACGTTGGTGGTCGTCTTTATCGTTCAGCCGGTCAAAGTCGAAGGCACTTCGATGCTTCCGCGCCTGCATGACGGCGAAAGAATTTTTGTCAACAAGCTCATCTATTACAAGCTGCCTGAGCTGAAACGTTATGGCTGGCCTGCGCTTGAGCGCGGCGACATCATCGTCTTCTGGCCGCCGCATGATCCGGATAAGAGCTATGTCAAACGCATCATCGGCTTACCCGGCGAAACAGTAGAAATTCGTAATGGCCGCATTATCGTCAACGGGCAGGAACTGAGCGAGCCGTACCTGGACCCGCACCTTAACGCTTCGCAATCCTCGCAGTCGCCCGTGCAGGTACAGCAGCACTATTATTTCGTGATGGGCGATAACCGTGACAATTCGAGCGATTCGCGGATGTGGGGCTTGGTGCCCGAAAAATATATTTACGGCAAAGCTCTGTTTCGTTACTGGCCGCTGTCGGACGCCAGCCTCATCTCGCATGAGACGGATTACAAGGTGAAGCAGCCGGATACTGCTCCCGACGCGCCGCCTGCGCCTACGATTAATCCACGTGACATCGAGCGATAAGATATTCGTCAATCGTGAATCATCAACCAGAGGCGCGCCCGCAGCCTTTTGCGATTCATCATTTTCGATTTACGATGGGCGAAGCTATGGTTAATTGGTTAAGACCCCTGTGGTTGATGTTCTACGCTCCCGTGCGCGGGATGAGCGAAGCGCGCGACCGTGCGCCGCTCGTACCCGCGATGGTCATCGCGTTCCTCACACAGTTGGGATATGCCGGCTATACGCAGTGGCCTTACGTGCTCGTTCTTTATCCGGGACGCTCATTTATTTCGATAGTGGTGGTCAATTCCATTGGCTCGCTGATCACCACCGCCTTTATCTTTGTTCCGGCAGCCATCCTGATCGCCAATCTGTTTGAAAGGCGCGGCAGCCTGAGTCTGGCTCTTCAACAGGAATTTGCTTCGACGGCTTCGACGATTTTCTATGCGCTGGCGGCAGCAAACATCGCCGCCATGCCGCTCGCTCTTCTGGCAAAGTCGAGCGGCTGGGCATTTGCTTTAAATGTGCAATATCTGGATTACTTAGCCGGATTGCAGAAAGTGCGACCGGATATGGTTGCGGTGGTGCCAGACCCGAGGTGGCTCATATCGGGTGTGCTGGCTATGCTTTTCCTGCAAATGCTGACGCTGCCTTTTCTGGCTGCGACGGCGCTGGTTGCCGTCCGCGCTGTGTTTCGCCTCTCGTGGTTGCGCTCAATCGTCATCGTAGTCGGCGCAGCAGTGATGATGGGTATTGCCGCGAATATCATGACCACGCTGTTTGGTTTGGTGATCGCTTCGCCTTTCCTGATCTTGCTGATCTTTTTCCTGATGCGCGGCTACGTCAGCGAGGCGACGCGCTCGCATCGCGCACGCGCCTCGTTCAAACAGAATCTGGAAGCGGCGACGCTCAATCCTGCGGATGCTTCGGCGCATTACAACTTGGGGTTGATTCACCAGCAGCGCGGCGAGCTGGACGAGGCGCGGCAGCGTTTTGAGCGCGCCGTCGAGATTGACAGAGAAGAAGTGGACGCGCATTACCAGCTCGGGCGCATCGCGCGCCAGCAGGATCGTTTCGCCGAGGCGATTCAGAGCTTTGAGCCTGTCATCGAAAACAATCAGGCGCACGCGCAATACGAAGTCTGGCGCGAGATCGGCGCGACCTATCTCGCAGCGGGTCAGTTCGAGGATGCGCGCGATACTCTGGAACGCTTTCTCGCAGAGCGCCCGTCCGACCCTGAAGGTTTGTATTTGATGGGACGCGCGCACGCAGGGCTTGGGCATCAAAGCGAGGCCACAGCCGCCATGCAAGCCTGCATCGAAGCCGTCAAGACCGCGCCAGCCTACAAGTATCGCGCAGACAAACGCTGGCTCGACCAAGCACAAGAGTTCTTAAAATCAAAAGCGTGATGGGAGGTTCAAAGTTCAAGGTTCAAAGTTATAAAAAGCGTATTCACTTTGACCTTTGAACAATTGGTAAATGGCTATGAGTGAATTAGATTCTGCGTTGCTTGTCCTCGAAGACGGTCGCAGCTTTCGCGGGCGGTCGTGGGGCGCGGCGGGCGAAGTGTGCGGCGAAATGGTCTTCAACACTTCGATGTCGGGGTATCAGGAGGTGTTGACCGATCCGTCTTACGCAGGGCAAATCGTGTGCATGACGTATCCGCTCATCGGAAACTATGGCGTGACGGAGAAGGATGCTGAATCGTCTCGCCCGTGGGTTGAAGGCTTTGTGGTGCGCGAGGCGAGCCGCATGGCTTCGAATTGGCGCGCGGAAGAAACGCTCGACGCTTACCTGAAACGCTGGAACATCGTCGCCATTGACCACATAGACACGCGCGCCCTCGTCCGCCACATACGCGATAAGGGAGCGATGCGCGCCTGTCTCTCGACCGTTGAATTGGATGAAGCAATTCTGCTTGAGAAAGCTTTGAACTCGCCCGCGATGGAGAACAGGGAACTGGCGAGCGTCGTTACCTGTCGCGAGCCTTACGAGTTCGCGGCGGCGGGCGAAGAGCGTTTTCACGTCGTCTGTTACGACTTCGGCG
>JACMLC010000547.1 GCA_014379795.1 Pyrinomonadaceae bacterium | reverse complement strand
AGCTCTGGCGCGACCTGTTTGCCGCCCAGCGTCGCTTTGACCAAGAGCGTCTCTCCGAGCGGCACGCAACCGCCCGGCACGGATTTGACTTACACGCTCGGCTTTACCAACACTGGCGGCAGCGCCGCACGCAATCTTGTCATCACAGACCCCGATCCGGCCAATGTGACACTGCGTTTGAACACCAACACCTATTTCAGAATCGGCTCTATGACCAGCGTCTTGGGGACGACGGGTTTAACCTTCACCACAACTTATTCAAACAACAACGCAGCCACGTTCGCCTACACGCCCGTGAGCGGCGCGAGCGGCGCGCCCGCCGGTTACGACGGCGCTGTGACACACATACGCTTTAACTTTACGGGCAATCTCAGCCAGACCGCGCCGAACAATACAGCCAGCGTCAGCTTCGCCGTCAGGATTAAGTGAAGCCTCAAGACATTAAGTATTCGACGTAATCCCACATAACAAAATAAGAATGTTAAGGAGAAGAGCGGGGGCAAGCCCGCCTTCCCAACCCTTGAGCCATTCATGTTTGAGAGCTTTCCTCTCAAAATAAAATGTCTCACAGGTCAGGAAGGGCAGCTTGCCTCCGCTCTTCTCGCTTTCTTTCGCGCTTCAGATAGGATATAGAGAGCCTTCGAATTTCTTCTCACGCTCTTCAGCTTGCTTCATGGAGAGGCCGCTATGACTCGCCTGAAAAAAAAATCATTCTCTGCCTGCCGAGACCGCATTGTCCGGTGGGTTGCTGCCATACTTTTATCGGGATGTGCTTTGATCGGCGCGGCTCCGGCTTTGGCTGCCGTCAAATCGTCTCCGGCCTCCCTGCCATGTCAGACGCAGCAATCCGATGAAGCCGTCCGGCTGTTTGTAGAAGGCAGGCAGCTTGTCGCGCAGGGCACAGCCGAGTCTTTTCGCAGCGCGATTGAAAAATTCAAAGCCTCGCGACAGCTCTTCAAAGCCGTCGGGGATAAGCATGGAGAGGCTGCCGCCCTGACGATGCTCGGCTCGCTGCATGCCGCCTTCGGTGAGCATCAACAAGCCCTGGATTATTTCAATCAATCGCTCCCGATGTCGCAAGCCATCGGCGATGCGTCAAGCGAGGCCAACACGCTCGGCAACATCGGCGGCATCTATGACAATCTGGGCGAGGATCAAAAGGCGCTTGATTACTACAATCGCTCGTTGGCGTTATTTCAAAAGATCGGTGACCGCAAAGGCGAGGGCGCAGTCATCTCTAACATGGGAAAGGTCTACGATGAGCTGGGCGAGAAGCAAAAGGCTTTAGAGTATTACCAGCGCGCCTTGCCGCTCAGAAGAGAGACGAATGATCGTGAGGGAGAGGCGGCGACGCTCGTCAACCTCGGCAGCGTTTATCTCTCGCAGGGCGAAAACCCGAAGGCGCTGGAATATTACGATCAGGCGTTACCGCTTATCCGCGCGACCGGCGACCGGCGGCTTGAGGCCATTACACTGTCCAACATCGGACATCTCTATTACCTATCCGGGGAGATGCCAAAAGCCTTGAGCTACTTTGATCAATCAATAGCCATTCATCGGAGCCTCGGCAATCGCGTCGGCGAAGCCACCGTGCTCAATAACATCGGCCTTGTCTACAGCTCGCGGGGCGAAAAACAGAAGGCCATAGAGTTTTACCAGCAGGCGCTTCCGCTCTCGCGCGAGGTCGGGGATAAACGCACAGAGGCCATCATGCTCAACAACATCGGCGAGATCTATTTCTCGACGGGCGACGGGCAGAAGGCGCTGGAATACTACAATCAGTCCTTGGCGCAGAGCCGTGCGGTCGCGGATCGTGCAGGCGAAGCCACCACGCTCAATAATCTCGGCTCGCTTTTTCGACGCCAGAGCGAGATGGTCAAAGCGATTGATTACTTTAACCAATCGCTGCCGCTGTTGCGCGCCGTCGGGAATCGAAACGGCGAGGGAACGGTCTTCAATAACCTCGGCGAGGTCTCTCAGATTCTGGGCGAAAGCCAGAAGGCGCTTGAATACTATGATCAGGCATTGCGTCTGCGGCGCGCGGTCGGCGACCGGCGCGGCGAAGGCGTCACGTTAGCCAACATCGGCCTTGTCTATGACCATCTGGGCGAGAAGCAGAAGGCTTTGGACTTCTACCAGCAAGCCCTCCCGATTCACAGAGCGGTCGGCGACCGCAATGGAGAAGCCTCGACGCTGCACGATTTCGGCTCGCTGTATCAAGACCTTGGTGAATATCAGAAGGCGTTGGAATACTACAATCAGGCTCTCCCGTTGCGCCGTGCGACAGGTGATCGCGCGGGCGAAGCCGTCACGCTCAACAATCTCGGCTCCATCAGTAGTGATCTGGGAGACAGGCAGAAAGCCCTTGATTATTATCGTCAGGCGTTGGCGTTACATAAAGCTGTGGGCGACCGCAATGGAGAAGCCACCACGCTCAGCAACATAGGCTATGTCTCTTCCGGGCTGGGCGAAAATCAGAAAGCGATAGACTATTACAATCAAGCGTTGGCTCTGCAAAAAACTGTCAACGACCGCATAGGACAGGTCACCACCTTTATCAATATCGCTTACATCTACAGCATCCTCGGCGAGAAAACGAAAGCCCTTGAATTTTACGAGCAGGCTTTGGGCTTAGCGCGCGCCGTCGCTGACCGCCGGAATGAAGCTCTCGCTTTGTATAACATCGCCGCCACGGAAAGAGATCGCGACCACCGCGCACAGGCTCGTGCGAGCATCGAAGCTGCGATAGAAATTGTCGAATCCCTCCGCGCCAAGATCGGAAGCCAAGAGCTGCGCGCCGCGTACTTTGCCACCGTGCAGAGTTATTACGAGCTGTACATAGACCTCTTGATGCGCATGCACGAGCAGAGTCCGACACAAGGCTTTGACGCTCTTGCGCTCCAGATAAGTGAGCGCGGGCGCGCACGTTCCTTGCTCGAAGCTTTAATCGAAGCCGGAGCGGACATCCGCGAGGGGGTAGACCCGCAACTGCTTGAGCTTGAGCGCGCCGTGAGCCGGAAGCTGAATGACAAAGAAGCTGTGCAAACTAAACTGCTCGGCGGCAACCACACGGCTGAACAGCTCGCGGCCATCAAAAAAGAGATTGACTCTCTGTTGGCTCAACGTCAGGAAGTGCAAACTCGCATTCGTGCGCAAAGCCCGCGATACGCCGCACTGGTTTTGCCGCAGCCTCTCAGCCTTAAAGAAATACAGGCGCAAGTTCTGGACAAAGACACACTGCTTTTAGAATACTCGCTCGGCGAGACGCGCAGTTACCTGTGGGCTGTGACGCAGCTTGGCATGACCAGCTACGAGCTGCCCGGACGAGCCGAGATCGAGGCCGCCGCGCGCAATGTCTACGAGCTTTTGAATGCGCCCAACAAGCGCGTCAAGGATGAAAGCTCAAGGCACAGAGAAGCGCGCATCGCCGAAGCCAATGCGCGCTTGCCGGAAGCGACCTCGGCCTTGAGCCAGATGTTACTCGCTCCTGTGGCTGCGCAACTGGAAAAGAAACGATTGCTGATCGTCGGCGACGGCGCACTGCAATATGTTCCGTTCGCCGTCTTGCCCGCGCCTGCGGCGCAGGAGAAGGGGTCAGCGAAAGAAAACGCGAACCGTCCACTGTCCCCCGTCTCGCGTCCCCCGTTGATAGTTGAGCATGAGATCGTCAGCCTGCCGTCCGCTTCGACCATCGCGGCGCTTCGACGTGAGACGGGCGCGCGCCCGCTCGCGCCCAAGGCCATCGCCATCATTGCCGATCCTGTCTTTGAAGCGGATGATCCGAGACTGAAAAGCAGGCCAGCGAATTCCGCCGGAGCAGCAGTCCCGCCGCCCGCGCCCGCCGCCGGTGCGCGTCGTCTAGAGCAGGAAGAAGTGGCTTCACAAATGCTGCTCAATCGCCTGCGCGTCAACCGCCTGCCTTTTACTCGTCAGGAGGCCGAGCGCATTCTCTCGCTGGCGGCGGGAGCGGATAACAAACGCGCTTTTGACTTTGAGGCCAATCGCGCGACGGCGACCAGCGCGGAGTTGAGCCAATATCGCTTCGTGCATTTCGCCACGCACGGGTTTCTGAATACCGAGCGCCCGGAACTCTCAGCCATCGTGCTTTCGCTCGTCAACGCGCGCGGCGAATCGCAGCCGGGCTTTTTGCGTGCGCACGAAATCTATAACCTGCGCCTCCCGGCAGAGCTGGTCGTCCTGAGCGCGTGCGAAACAGGCCTTGGCAAAGAGATCAGGGGAGAAGGATTGATCGGACTGACGCGCGGCTTCATGTACGCCGGAGCGCGCCGTGTCGTGGTCAGCTTATGGAGCGTCAATGATCAAGCGACGGCGGAATTGATGGAGAAATTTTACAGAGCGATGTTGACGGATAAGCTATCGCCAACGGCAGCGTTGCGCGCCGCGCAAATCGAGATGTGGAAACAGCCGCAATGGTCTGCGCCATTCTACTGGGCTGCCTTTACGCTTCAGGGCGAATGGCGTTGAAGTAGGGAACGTCGCGGCTGCGAAAGCTTCAATCGGTCGTGGTGGCCTGTAACATTCGTTGTGCCGCCTCTACAGCTTCTCGATTTTCTCCCGTGTGGCCTGCTTGAACTGAAAGTTTTGTAGCCACATCTTCTTTCCCGTTTCAGTCTCGTCTACCTTCCACGCATTATCTTCCCAGACAAGGCGCAGCGAAGAGTCGCCCACTGCGATGACGGCCTCTTTATCAGAGAGAAAAGTAATTTTTCCGGCGGCCTGCGCGCGCGCATTATCTTCCTTTTTCTCTTTCGAGAGGTTGGCATACTGGCTCGCGCCCTGCACGAAGGTCGCGTCCAGAAACTTGTCAACGGTGTCGAAGTTGTTCTCAATCAATACCTGATTGTCCTCAGGCAACTCTTGCAATCCCTGATAGACAAGCTTCACCAGCTCGAACGAGCGTTTCGCAAGATTGCGGCGGTAGAGTTTGACATCACCCGTCTGCGCCGACATGGCTGATTCGTAAACAATCGTCCGAATGGCTTTCTCGGAAGCCTCTCTGGATGGCGTGGCGGCAGCCTGCGCGCAGACAGGCCGCGCGGCCAGAATCATGTAAGCTCCCGCGAAGACAACCAGCGCAGTTATGAGAATGCTCTTGTTCATGCGATGCCTCCTTAATCATTATGTGAAACAGGAATCGGACGTTAAAAAAGCATTTAACCGCAAAGAGCGCAAAGAGAGAAGACGCAAAGGCGCGCAAAGGTTTTATGCCTTGGGGTTTGTTAATTCCGACAAGCGAAGATTGTATATCTTCGCGGCTACTTGACGCGGCTCGTCCTGCGCTTCAAAAAATCCATCAGCACGAATTGCGAGAGGTTATTCGGGTTGGCAAAGTACGCTTTGCCGTTGGTCATCGCTGTCATCTGCTTGACAAACTCGACGAGGTAATAATCCGACGCCAGCATGAAAGTATTAATCATGATGCCTGCCTTGCGGCATCCTTGAATCTCTTTAAAAGTCTCGTCCATCACGAACGGGTCAAGCCCCATCGGATTTTTATAAAGCTTGCGCTGCGGAACGTCATTGTTTGAGCTTCTTCTGTACGGAACCGTCACCGGGCTGTTCGCATCGAGAAAGCAAGCGGTCGGCTTGCCGTCCGTGACCATCACGATTTGCTTCATCTCCTTGCGCTGCGCTTGAAGGAGCCTGCGCGCAAGCCGCAAGCCTTCGGCAGTATTCGTGTGATACGGGCCAACCTGCGTCGTCGCCAGTTTCGCCATCGGCAACTCTTCCGCCGAATCATGAAACAGCACTATCTTGAGCGAGTCGCCCGGATACTGCGTGCGAATCAAATGCGCCAGCGCGAGCGCGACTTTCTTCGCGGGCGTAAAACGGTCTTCGCCATACAGAATCATAGAGTGCGAGCAATCCAGCATCACTACGGTCGCGCACGACGATTGGTAATCGCATTGATGCACATGCAAATCGCTGTATTCCAGATTGAGCGGCACGCCCAAACCCTCGCGCCTGATGGCGTTGAGCAGCGTCGTATTGACATCCAGATTGATCGTATCGCCGAACTCATAAAGCTTGCTCGCGGCTGCGGCCTCAACTCCCGTTGAAAGATGCTGCGTATCATGTCGCCCGATAGAGCTTTTCCCCATACTTCCCAAAAGGCTTCGCAGAGTCTTATAGCCGAGAAAGTCCAACCCCTTCTCCGTCACTTCAAAATGAACATCACGCGGTAGGGCTTCTCCAACCTCGCCCTGCCCGCCTTGCCGACGCTCATCACGCGCCTGCTGCGGCTGCTCTTCTCGTAAATTCAGATAGCCCTCTTCCACCAGCCGCTCGATAAGTTGATTCAGCATCTCTTCCAACAGAGAGCCTTTGAACTTCCCCTCATTGTCCGCCAGCATCTCCTTTATCTGCTGCTCGTCAATCATGCCCTGTTCCATCATCGCCTGAAGCAGCGCACGCCTCAAAGCATCCAGCGACGTGTCCTGCTCGCGCCGCTGCCGTGTCCAGTAATAATCGTCGTCATAACCCGAATTCAGCACCGAATCCGACAACGCCTCCATCAAATCGCCCAGATTGAGCGAAGAGATGTCGAGACCCTTGAATTTTGAATAGCGTGTAAACTTCATTTACTTCTTTTGCCCCGGTTCAGGAATTTGCAAGTCCCGGCAGATTTTACGCGCCAGAAAGTCGTTGATTTCACGATGTCTTGGAACTGACGATGACCTCTGCGCCGCACGATTTACATAAACCGTATGATTACCACCTTCACGGAAGAACTCACATCCGTGCTGCTCCAAATGGCGAATTAGATCGATTCGTTTCATGAAAGGAGCATGGCATGAATCAAGATCACTTTAAACTTGAATTTTTACCCAATTCTCAAGCCATTAGCCTTGCGAATTGAATAAAAAATCAAGTTGACAAAATTTAGAAAAGCTGTTCTCGAATGATTTCTTCGCCTTCAAGCCCATCTTTAGCTAATGCTCGGTTCGCTTCTAAGACTAATTGAACAGCTTCTTTCAAGTTTTCTCGCACTTCTTCTAAAGTTTCCCCTTGTGTGTTAGCTCCGGGCAACTCTTCAACGAAGCCGATATAGCCTTCAGGAACTTTTTGGTAAACAGCAGTTAATATCATCTGCATATCTTTACTCCTTAGCTGTAGCGACCCGTCTCCGTCAGGTCATCATAAATCATCCCGCGCCGGTCTTTCTTCGCTTTTGTCGCGGCGGTGTAGCCGCCCTCTTCGTTGCGGCTGATTTTGTTCTGCGCGTAGAGACCTTCCAAGACAAATTCGCAGGCGGAGACGGTCTGGGCTTCGTCCGAGCGTTTGAAGTCGAAGGGGATGAGCGCGGTGTCAACAAGTTCGGGCACGGCGTCGAGCAGGTTCATACATTCGAGCGCGTCGGCTGTGTCGGCGAGGCGCAGGTTGTTGCCGCTGTCGAACCAGCGCGTCGCTTCCGTGAAATCTATGCCGACAAAATAGCCCTCGAAAATCTCACCTGCGGCGCGTTTGATTAAATCTTTGGCGACTTTATGTGCGCCGATCTGTTCGCCCTCGTACTCAAGCTCCATCTTGCCGGTCATAGAGGGAAGCGCGGCGTACACGTCCGAGATGCGCGGCACGATCTCCTCTTCTTCGGTCAGGAGCGCGCGGCGCTCTGCGTTGGAAATGACGGATTCCATGACCGTGATGGGCAGGCGTTGCGAGACGCCTGAGCGTTTGTCTATGCGCTGGTCGTCGCGCGCCTCGAAGGCTATTTGTTCGATGGTATCGCGGATAAAGTCTGGAACGTTCAAGCGTCCGTTTAGTTCCGGACGCACAGTCCATGCTTCCTGCTTTGTGATCTCGACGCCGAGTTGCAAGTCAGTCGGGTAGTGCGTGGAAATTTCCGCGCCGATGCGGTCTTTCAAGGGCGTGATGATCTTGCCGCGCGCTGTGTAGTCTTCAGGGTTGGCAGAGAAGACGAGCATCACATCGAGCGGCAGGCGCACGGGATAGCCTTTAATCTGCACGTCGCCTTCCTGCATGATGTTGAAGAGGCCGACCTGAATCTTGCCCGCGAGGTCTGGCAATTCGTTGATGGCGAAGATGCCGCGATTGGCGCGCGGCAGCAGGCCGTAATGAATCGTCAGTTCGTCGCTTAACAAGTGTCCGCCTTTGGCTGCTTTGATCGGGTCAACGTCGCCGATGATGTCCGCGATGGTGACATCCGGCGTGGCGAGTTTTTCGACAAAGCGCGCGTCGCTGTCAATCCATGCGATGGGAGTCTGGTCGCCTTCGGCTTCGATAAGTTGTCGCCCGTAAGCAGAGATCGGATGGAGCGGATTATCGTTGACTTCAGAGCCTGCGATGACCGGAATCTCAGCGTCGAGCAGTTCCGTCAGTTGACGTATGATGCGGCTCTTGGCCTGCCCGCGCAGTCCCAGCAGGATGATGTTATGACGCGAAAGAATGGCATTGACGATCTGCGGCACGACCGTTTCGTCATATCCGACGATGCCCGGAAAAAGTTTTTCGCCCGCGCGCAGTTTGTTGATGAGATTGGCTCGCATCTCGTCTTTGACGGAAGAGATGCGATAGCTGCTCTTTTTTAGCTCACCTAAAGTTTTCGGTTGTGACATTACTTTTAAACCCTCTGGTTGTTTTTAGAGATTGAATGAAATTAGAAAATAAAGTTTCCCGCAAAGGCACAAAGGCGCAGAGGAAAGACGCGAAGAAAAATGAGATTAGAAGGCATTCTTATTTACCCTGCTTGTGTCCTCTTTGCGCCTTTGCGTGAAACTTTCTTGAACTAGCTCACAGACAGATTTAAGTTTTGAGCTGCATAAATATCATCGCCGACGCGCTTCACTAAATTATCAGCTTCCAGTTTTTCCAAGTGCGCCAACGCCGCGCGCTCGGCCATCGGCAGAGCTTTGGGATGAACGTCCGTGTAAACGCGCGCGACGATTTCTTTGATGCTGCCTGCTCCGTCGCGCACCGCCGCTAAAATGTTTTTTTCTCTTTCAAGACGATGCGCGATGTACTCTTCGATCTTCGTGCGCGGGTTGCCCATCGCGGGGCCGTGCGCGCCGAAGAGGACGGTCAGATGCGGCAACGCTCGCAGGCGTTCGAGCGACTGAAGATAATCACGCATGTTGCCTTCGGGCGGGTCAATCAGGACTGAGCCGAGACCGACTATGTTATCGCCCGTGACGAGCGCGCCCGTGCGTTCCTCGTAAAAACAGAGATGCCCGCGCGCGTGCCCCGGCGTGTGCAGAGCGCGCAAGCGAAGCTGCGGGTCTCCGTCAAGCTCTATCACCTCGCCGTCTTCAATCAAGCGGTCAACGCGAATCGTGCCCTCAAGGGCTTCAGCCGTCAGGCGATGCGCGGCGATAGGGACGCTGCCTCTCAAGTGTTCGAGCAAAGCGTTGACGCCGCCGATATGATCCGGGTGCAGGTGCGTCAGGATAATCTCTCGAATCGCACGCCCTTCGGCTATCAATTCATCAACGCATGCGGCGAGCGCAGCCTGCTCTTCTTCATAAGGCGATGCGGGGTCAAGAATCACAACTTCGCGCGAGCCTATGAAGTAAGCGTTGGTGTGCGTCGCGGGCGGTTTGGTCGGCGTGCGAACGGGAAAGCAGATAAAGCCCGGTCGAAATTCTATCTGCCGCGTCGGCTGCCCTTGAGCCTCTGGGATGACGAGAAATCTGTCTACCAGATCGTCCGTCAGGCCATACATCAGAGTCGTCAAAGCATGAAGCATGGGCGTCACGCACAAAACCTCTGAACGCTGCCAGCGCGCAAAGGCTTCGCCCGCTCGTGTCCATTCGCCAGATTCAAGCTCGCCCGCAAAGACCTGCGGCTGTTGCTTGGATGGACAACGCGCCAGAAAAAACCATGTGTCGAATCGGCGCGGGCTAAAAGGCGGCGTCACCCAACGCCCCGCGAAAGTAAAATCCCTCGCATCAAGATGCAGGCCGTAATGCTCTAAAAGTTTCGGAAACGACATCCGCCCCGATTCCAGATCATCAAGCAGCGAGGCGCGCTGTCCTTTAGTCAATCTCTCAGCCCCGCGCCCGATAAGCACGCCGATCTCTTCAAACAGCTCGCGAGCCGCGCACGTTATCATCGCGGCGGTCTCTGCCTCGGCACAGTTAGCGACATCCGTTTCAGCATCGCTCGCATCAAGCTGCCCGCCGGGAAAAGCATGAAAGCCGCCTAAGAAGGCCAACTTCTCGCTGCGCCGCACCCAGAAAACTTCCGGGTCGGACGCGTCTGTTCCATCTCGCACCAATATAACCGCCGCCGCATCCTTTGGCGTCGCCGGCTTGCTTTGCGCTTCGACAGCAATGTTCGTCATAAATAACAAAGTTTATAGAGTTTATAGAGTTTGTAGAGTTTAGAGAGTAAAAGCAGATTTCGTACTCTCCAAACTCCATGAACTCTATGAACTCTCCGAACTCCCTAAACTCTTTGACTCATTCTCACCAGCGAAAGCGTTCGCCGTCGTCGCCGTTCCACGGCACGCCGCGCATGTGATAGCCGCCCTCTT
>JACMLC010000546.1 GCA_014379795.1 Pyrinomonadaceae bacterium | reverse complement strand
GGTTGACGCGGCCAGAGAGATCGGAGCGAAGACTGCTCAGGCTCTGGCGCGTTTCCGGCTTCATCAAGGGCAGCGCGGCAATCAGGTTTCCGGCATTTACCTGGTCAAGCTTGGCTTCGAGCGAGATGTTATCTTCGCCCGCGCGCGGAGCGTTGAGCGCGAACTGAATGCCGCCTCCGTCCGGCTCTGTCAATTTTCCTTCGGTCACATTAATGACTTCGGGCGTGATGTTGAGTCTCGCAGAGAGAGCGCCCAAATTGCGCTCGTTCATCACGAAGCTTCCAACCGAGGCGCGCCCGTCAATCGTCGGGTCAGTCAGACGCCCGCGCAAGTTACCGTTAAAGGCCAGCTCGCCCGCCAGCTCAATTCCATACTCGTCCAATCGTTCCTGTGCTTCCGGGAAAAAGCCCGTCGAGTTAATCACGCGCTGCAATTCCGTCGCGTCGGATGAAGCGAGATTGAGATTCAAATCCGAATCATCCGTCTCAAAAGAAAAGCGTCCCGTCGCCGTCAACTCGCTCGCGGCGGTCTTCAACGTCGCGCGCTCGATATTGAAAACACCCTTCGTCGCATTGAGCGCGACTTCGCCGTTCAAGGGCGTGCGCCCGCTCGCTTCATCCCCCGTTTCGGCTGTGAAATCGGCGCGCACCGTGCCGCTCGCAAGCGCGACGTTCGTGCCCGGAAACTTGAGGTCAACATTGCCCTTCGTGTTTCCGGCCAGCGGCACGACCTGCCCAGAGACCAGCGCGAGCAGCTTTCCAACATCCAGATCGGTAAACTCCGCCACCACGTGTGATTCGCCGCGCTCGGTGGCGCTCACAGTCGCATTGCCGGTCGCGCGGCCATTCATAATCGCCGCATCAAAATTGTTAAGCTGAACCTGATTATTCGTCGCGACCACCGCCGCACGCGCCGCGCCCAAGTTGACCTTGCCCAGCACCCCGCCGCCCAAGCTCAAATCCGCGCTCACGCGATAACTCCCCGAAGGCTCAAGCGTGAAGACAGGGCGCGCCATACGCACATCTTCGACCCGGCCACCATCGGGCAAGCTCTTGCTGGCATCGAGCGTCACAGTCCCGGCGTTGATGTCATTGGAAGACCCTTGCACGCGTCCCTCGCGTATCGTCAGGCGCACGCCCGCGATGTTGAGGCTGCCGACACGCGCGCCGCGTCCGAGGATGCCCGCGATATTTACTTTGCCGATGGAGACATTCGTTGTCCCGTCGCGATCAACCGCGCTGACTCCGCTCGCCGTCAAGCCGTTGATGCGCGCACCCGAAGCTCGCACCTCTTTAGCGCGCACGCTTCCCGCAGAAGCAGTCGTCACTCCTTTTTCAGAACGCACGCGAATGTCTGAAGCCTGCGCGCCCGTCACGACTCCATCCGTCAAACGTATGCTGTTCGCAGATGCGCGCGGCGCGCTGGCCGTGATGACATCATCGCGCGATTCCGCGACCGCGTCAGAGAGAATCAAGCCCGCGATGGTCGTCCCGCCGGGCACACGCGCCGACGCCGCGTACAATTCGCCGAGCCAGCGAAAGTCCGTGCCCGTCCCCATCACGTTGCCGACGATTTGCAGCGTGTTCAACTGAAAATCGCCTGCGGTCAAAAGCTCTGCGACGGCCTTTCCATTCGCTTCATAAGTCGCGCCGTCACCGCCGCCGCGCGCGGTAACAGTCAAAGCTTTCAAGCGCACTCCGTCCGCCGCGAGCGCGTCCGATTTAATCTCGCCGTCAACCTGATAGCGCGTGCCTTCGCCTGAAACAGTCCCTTTAAAATTGCCTGAGCCGCGCAAGGTCGCGCCCGCCTGCAAGATATCCGAAGCCTGCGTCAGATCAACCGTCGAAGTCACCTGCATCTTGTAACTAAGCTTGCGCCAGTCATCCATCACTCCCTGCAAGCGCGCTTCCGCGAGCGGCGAACGCAAGACCAGCTCTTCAATGTCTGCGCGCGTCTGGTTGATACGCCCGCGCACACTCAAGCTGATGTCGTTGACCGGGCGGCCTTCGTAAGTAAAAGTCGAATTGGTAAAGGCGAAGCTGACACGATTAGACCAACTCTCTTCCGGCGCGTTTCGGTTCTCAGGCTCGATGGTGGCGACGATGTTGCGCGCCTCGCCTGAGATGTCGTAACGCTCGTCGCCGTAATGCACGACGGAGTTGCTAACTTTTATTTGTGCGGTCGAATAGGAAAAGAGGATGCGGCGATTCGGGTCTGGCGCGGGCAGTTTGAGGTTGCTGAAATTCGAGCGTCCCTGTCCGTCAAACTTGACCCATATTTCGAGGCCGTCAATCTGAAGCGATTCGAGATTGACGTTGCGGCGCAAGTTGAGCGCGTAGAGGTCTTCGATGCGAACGGTGGCGAGCATGCTTTTGATATTTCCCAGAGGCGCGCCCGTCTGCATGTCGTAAAGCTCTATCTCGCGCAGCTCGACCGTGCGCGGCGAGAACTTCGTCTCAAAGTGTTTGATCTCCGCGCGGATGCCGTACTCTGCCAGCGTGCTCTTAATCTGCCCGGCGACGTAGCGGTCAACGTAGCCAAGCTTGTAAACCAGCATGGCGATGAGGATGAGCGCGAAGATGATGACGAAGATGGCGAGCGTGGCGATGAACGCGTTGCGCCGTGTCAGGTAGCGGCGACGTTTTCCCTGCGGCGTGATCGGCTCAGGCCGGTTCGCGTCGCGCTCTGCGATAACTTCGGCGCGCGGAGGTAAGGGCGCGTCCGTCTCCGATTTGAGCGCAGCGGAAACGTCAGGCTCTTTGCTCTCAGGCGGCAGGGGAGCGTCTGGGCTTTCGTCGCGGTCATCCACAGGCATAAGTCTTCCGGCGCGAGCCGTCCAAATTGGGTTGCGGCTTAAAGGTAAATCAGAATCAAAGGGAGAGCCAAGATATTAGCAAGGCAAGCCTTGAGCCGTCTAACCCGGAATCAACAAATTATCGCGCGCTGCCGGTTTTTATGAGCCATTCTTAAAACCACTAACAAAAGCAAAGATTAGCCACAGAGACACGGAGACATAGAGAAGACAACAAACATTTGATTTAGCATTTCCTTCATCTACTTTTCTTGCTCCGTGTCTCCGTGTCTCTGTGGCTGAGTTTTGTTAGGAGTTCTTAGCTCGAAGCGCGCGGCTCTTTATATTTCACTCGCGTCGCATCTGGCTGACGATTGTCCGCTAATTCTTTCTCGGCGGCAGGCATGCCGAGCGGCACGTTCCCGATGACTTCCAGCCCGAAGCCTTCGAGCGCGGCCACCTTCGGCGGATGATTGCTCAAGAGCATGATGCGGCGCAGCCCCAAGTCATGCAGGATTTGCGCGCCCACACCGTAATCACGATTCACGCCGTAGCCTGTGACAACGCTCGCTTCCGGCGCGCTCAAATTCTTCTCCTGCATCAAGGCGTAGGTGCGCAACTGGTGAATCAAATCCAGATTGTGCTCGCGCTGCCTGAGGTACAGCACGACGCCGCGCCCCTCCGAAGCAATCTTCTCAAGCGCCGTGTGAAGCTGAAAGCCCGTGTCTCCAACCAACGCGCCGAACATAGCGAACGTTACGTTCTCCGTATGCACGCGCACCAGGACAGGCTCATCCGTCGCCACGTCGCCCATCACCATCGCCAGATGCACTTCGCCGTTCATCACATTCTCGAAAGCGACCGATTTAAACTTTCCGTAAACGGTCGGCAGCTCTGTCTCAACCGCGCGCTTTACCAGCGTCTCTTTGCGCATGCGATAACGCACGAGGTCTGCGACAGAGATAATTTTCAAGTCATGCTCTTTGGCAAACTCTTCCAACTGTGGCAGGCGCGCCATCGTGCCGTCCGCGTTCATGATCTCGCAGACGACGCCCGCCGGAGAAAGCCCCGCGATACGCGCTATGTCAACGCTCGCTTCCGTCTGCCCCGTGCGTACAAGGACGCCTCCCGTCTTCGCGCGCAAAGGAAAGATATGTCCCGGCCTTGCCAGATCCTGCGGCTTCGTCTTCGGGTCAACCGCCGTCAGAATCGTCGTCGCCCTGTCCGCAGCAGAGATGCCGGTCGTCACTCCCTTACGCGCTTCGATGGAAACCGTAAAGGCCGTGCCGAGAAACGAGGTGTTATCCGCGACCTGCATCGTCAAGTGCAGCTCGTCACAGCGTTCCTCAGTCAGAGGCATGCAGATCAAGCCGCGCGCGTGCGTCACCATGAAATTAATAATCTCAGGCGTCACCTTTTCAGCCGCGCAGACCAGATCGCCCTCGTTCTCGCGGTCTTCGTCGTCAACGATAATAATCATGCGACCGTCGCGAATATCTGCGGCGGCCTCTTCGATGGAAGCCAAAGGCATAGCTTGATTTACTCTGCAACTTTCGGGGAGTGCAATAACGGCCACAATGTTACCCGAAACTCTCTTTTTTGGCGACTCCGTTATCATCGGCATGTCAGAAAAGGGTAGAATGTTGATGGTGTCGCATACAGACGACGGAGAGGTCGTTCGTCTCATCAGCGCACGCGAGCCTACTCGCGGAGAAAGAGAATTCTATGAAGAAAGTCGAACCTGAGATAGAAGAAGATGAACTGCGCCC
>JACMLC010000545.1 GCA_014379795.1 Pyrinomonadaceae bacterium | reverse complement strand
CTCAAATTTTCTCTTGCTGTGCCAGATGGCCTTGCGGGTTATTTACAGATAAAGCTGAAACGTTGACTATTAAAACATTCGCTTGACTCCTGCTGAGTAGCGGTCGTCTCCGCAGAGAGAAAAGCCTGCGATTTGTCTCCCGCCGTGGAGGGGATTAGCTTTTGCGTACAGAGTCATCCAATCAGGCTTATGCCGCAGCGTCACGCGCGCGCGCACGCGGGTCTTCCGGCAGTACGCCGCGTCGCCCGCCGCGTCATCGCATGCCGTCTACTCCGGGCTACATCGCGACGGCGGGCGCGACCGCTGCTGCGCTTTTTTTTGGTGTCTGGTGGATGCTGCACACGAGCGGAGACGAAGCTCCGTGGGTCCCGGCTGGATTGGCTGCGAGCGTCATCATGCTCGTGGCTCTGGCGGCGCGCGAGGTCATCATGCGCCGCGCGTGGACGCGTTACATTCTTGAACAGGACAGGCGCGGCTTTCCCGTCAGCGATGCGACGCGCACCAAAGGGCATCAGCAAAGCGGCAGCAGCGGCAGTTCCAGCCCTCAGAGCGCCGCGCTGCGCGAATTGCAAAAGCGATCTGCGGAGGCGGACGCGGCGGGCGCGCTGCCGAACATGCATCTCGAAGCCTATCATTCGTGCAGGGAATACTTAGCCAGCACAGAAGAAGCTGTGCGCGCCAGAAGCATCAACACGCAGAGTCTGGCCGCGCTGCGCGCAGGGCAGGAGCGTGTGCGCGCGCTTCAGAAGCATCACCTGTTGACGTGGGCTTCCGGCTCGTCGCGCGCTCTGACTTTCGAAGCGCAGCGGCGCGTGACTGTCTCGGACAAGATTGAGATGGCTTTGCGCGCGCTCGATGTCATAGATTCTGCGCTCAAGATTTACCCGGACGAAGCGGAGCTGCATCAGTCCTCAACTGCCATCCGCGAGTACATAGCCTCGGTCAAGGTCGCGCACTGGGTCGAGCTGGCCGAGCGTGCGGCTTTCAAAGGGCAGTATCGTCGCGCCATAGATCGCTATCGTGATGCGCTCTTTTATCTCTCGCGCGAGGGCATGGCGGAATCCACGCGCCTTCAAACCGCCGAGCGTATCACGCGTGAGATAGAAATGTTGCGCGCCCGTTTGAAGATGCGCGGGGATGCGGTAAAAGATGAAAGAGATTCACGGAAAAAGAACCGGAGGAGAGAGGGCAGTGATTAGCCAGCGTTGTCCCAAATGCAAAAGCAATCGTGTCCGGCGCGGTTATCGTACCCTTCCGCTCGTCCTGCGCATGATTGGAATCTACGAATTGCTCTGCGACGACTGCAACCTGCTGTTCAAAGGATTCGCAGTCCCCGGCACGGTTTCATCCCGCTCGAAGAGAAAGAAAGGACGCCGGAGGCCGGACACGAGCAGGAAGCAGAGCGTCTAGGTTAAGACTGCAAGATTGCAAACGCATCCTGAGTTTATTTAGCATCGCTCTTATCCGCATGTATCTTTCTCCCTTTTTGAATACCCGGCAGCTTTGCTTAAAACGAACATGAGATTTACCGCTTCGCTTTGTTTGCTCTTCTCTCTCTGCATAATTCCCGTGCGATTCATACAGGCTCAGGAGGAGGCGAAAACTCGACCAGTCCAAACCGCGCAGGCGTCTACGCCCGCACCGAAAATTGAAGAGCCGGAGCGCGTCAAAGCTTATGTCATCAGCACGGGCGACACGCTCAATATCACCATCGCGCGGCGGCCTGAATTGAACTGGCGCGGGCAGATCAACAGCGACGGCGATATTCCCGTCCTGCTCTATCTGGAAAAGCCTGTTCGCGCGCTCTGCCGCACAGAGATGGAAGTCGCCAAAGAGATTGCGGAGGCTTACACGAAGCTCATCCGAAATCCGGAGGTCACAGTCCGCGTGATAGAGCGTTCGACCCGGCCTGTCATCATGTTCGGAGCCGTCCGCACGCCGCAGCGTTTCCAGCTTCAACGAGACGTGCGCCTGAACGAGTTGCTTTTTATCACAGGCGGCGTGACCGACCGCGCGAGCGGCGATATTCAAATCTTCACCCCGGAGCCGGTTACCTGTCTTCCTGCGCCGGACGCAAATACAGATCAGGCGGAAGCCAGCGCGCCAAATCCGATTAAAGTGATTCGCATGCTAGACCTCATGGCGGGCAAAGAGGAAACTAATCCTTTGATTCGTCCCGGCGACATCGTGACCGTGATGGTCGCAGAGCCTGTCTACCTGACCGGCGGCGTCGTGTCTCCGCAGGGCATCAACTTTCGCGAGCAACTGACGCTCACGCGTGCCATCGCGACGGTCGGGGGACTCAGCGAAGGAGCGCGCGCCGGAGAGATACGCATCTATCGCCGCATGTCGAAGGTGACAGAGCAGGAAATCATCAAAGCCGATTACAACGCCATCAAAAAACAACAGCAGCCAGACATTCCGCTCAAGGCTTACGACATCATCGAAGTCCCGCGTTCATCCGGCTCCCAAGCCCGCCGCTCTTGGCATTCCGCCGCACAGGAAATCGTCGCCGACGAAAAACAGTCCGCCGCGCTGCCTCTGCGCATCCTCAACTAAGGCAAAAGGTAAAAGTAAAAAGGTAAAAGGAAGGCGGAAACCACATTTTATAAATGCTTTGAGTTTTACTTTTGCCTTTTACCTTTTTACTTTTACCTTCTTTCTGCGTTCGGCGTTCGTGCCTGCGCTGTGCTAGATTGTGAGCTTTGAATTGCACCAAATTTTTCAGGAGAGAAGAGATGGATCGAAAAACCGAGGGAAAAAGACGCGGCACTACTTGGATCTGGATTCTGGCAGTCAGCGCGGTCATCATTGCCCTGCTGTACTGGGAACAGACTGCGCTGCTGTATGTGCTGGGGACTGTGGGCGTGTCCGCTTTGCTGTTGGTGGTTGCGATGGCCGATCTGAGCCATGCTAAAAAGCCGATTGCTGCCGCGCCTGTGCCTGCTGATGATGCGGCTGCGCTCGGCAGCGGGATTGATGTCATTGCGCCTGCCGCTCCTCGAACGACCTTCGGAGCGCGCACAGGCAAGAAGCGCCGTACGTAACCTTCAGGGAAGTCCGTTTAAACAAGCATCTCTTTGCCCGTCTTTTATGCTAAGATGCCATGAGCCGCGTCCACTCTTTTTTTGTGGAGCGTGCGGCTCAACTGTTTTCCCAAACATTGCATTCAAAGCTGTGACCTGTCTAGATAATTCGTAACCTATGCTGTCCCGACTGTGTACCGTGCTTGTGCTTGTAACGGCGATGATTTCATCGGCGGTTCCCGCGCGCGCGTACACGCTACAGTTCACGGACTCTTCCAGCAAAGCTCAGATTAAGTGGCCGAGCCATACCATCAACGTCGCGTTCTCGTCCTCGCTCGCTGCGCCTCCCGCGAATTTTAAAGCGGGCAGCGATGTGGTCGGAGCCTTGCGCCGCGCGCTCGCCAACTGGTCGGAGGCCGCGGACATAGAGTTCACTGAAAGCTGGTCTAAAGAACAATCCATCAGCGCGGGCGGCGGCAGCGGCGACGGCATTTCGCTGATTACCATCGCGGGGACGCAGGACAACGCCGCGCCTTTCATCGGAGCCAGCAGCGAGATGTCCGGGCGCACGCGCGTCTTCTTTACACGCTCCGGCAGCATCACCGAAGCAGACATCGTCCTTAATCCCTACCAGCAATTTTCTACGGACGGCACGACCGGAACTTACGATCTGGAAGCCACGTTCATGCACGAGATAGGACACCTCTTGGGGCTTGAGCATTCGAGCGCGGTCAGCGCGACCATGCAGCCGCGCCAGGGCAAGAACGGTATCTACAGCCTGCCCGCATTTACGCCGCGCTCTCTTTCCGAAGACGACCGCGCGGGCGTGCGCTCCATTTACGGAATGCGTCCCGAATCGGCAAAGGCGCGCGGCGCAGTCACAGGCGCAGTCAGTTATCACACGGGCGTGCCAGCCTTTGGCGCAAGCGTCTGGGCTGAAGAAGTTTCGACCGGCAAAGTCGCGGCTACCAGCATCACTCTCACGAACGGAACGTACCTGATAGAGAATCTCTTGCCGGGGAAGTACCGGCTCAAGGTCGAGTCGCTGGACGGGCTTGTGCTGGCTGCTGAGATTGCTTCGCAGCGCGGGGTTTACGCGGGACTTGCGACAAGCACGCAGATGGCTTTTCGCACAGCGGAAATCGGTCAGGTCTCTGTCCGAGCAGACCGCACGGTTAAGCTTGACGCGCAGCTCTCCGATCAGCCCTTGCAGCTTAATCCTACTTTGATAGGATTCAACGGCCAGCTTTCGACGCTCTCCGTGCCGCTTGCGCCCTCGCGCGTCTACACGATTTATGTGGGCGGCGACGGCCTCAGCCTGAAAAATCTCGCAGCAGAGGGCGGAGTCTCCGTCACTTCGCCTTACCTGACAGTCAATCCGTCGAGCCTCGCACAGCAACAATTCGGCGCGGGAATTTCGGTCATCAGTTTCGATGTCGCCGTGAGCGAGAACGCACCTGCGGGCGATTACAGCCTGCGCCTGCAATCCGCCAGCGGCGAGGTCGCATACATCGTCGGCGGACTCACTGTAGATGCAGCCGGCAACGTCACGAATCCTTGGTAAAGCCTCAGCGTTTCTTTAAAATAGCAGTGCGCTCACAAACCTTTCGCCGAAATTTACAGGAATCTTTTTATCTTTCTTCAAAAAGTTGAAAGTTTGAGGCAAGTTGTGCATAATCTGTCTGCGCCCGACTCCCCGTTGGGCGAAGTGGTCGCGTGGGGTGAGGACACGTGGCCTTAGGGTGGGGGTTGTGGGAGACCCCCGCCCGCTTATTTTTTATGGGACAAATTTTTAGATGCCACCGCTTTCCGCGCATCATTTATCAAAACTCACAAGAAGACCCCTGCATTCATGCGGAGGATG
>JACMLC010000544.1 GCA_014379795.1 Pyrinomonadaceae bacterium | reverse complement strand
GGCTTGGTCGGCCTGACTCGCGGTTTTATGTACGCCGGCTCGCCGCGTGTGGTCGTCTCTTTGTGGAGCGTGTCGGATGCGGCGACGGCAGAATTGATGACACGCTTTTATCGCGGGATGTTGAAAGACGGGATGCGTCCTGCGGCGGCTTTGCGTGCGGCGCAGGTGTCGCTGATGAAGGAGAAGAAGTGGGAAGCTCCATTTTACTGGGCTGCGTTTACGTTGCAGGGCGAGTGGCGATGAAAGCGGAGCTTGAAGGGGCTTCCGCTCTTTTGATAGCCAGCCGGTATTATCCGATCTCGAAGCTCACGCGTTGGATGGCGCTGGTCTTGGCGATGCGGTCTATCACTGTGACTTGCAGCAGATAGCGACCGGCGGGAATGGCGCCCAGCGAGATTTCCGCAGCGTATGGAAGCCGCGTCATGTCCGGCACGCCTTTGGTCGCAACTTTGCTCAGCGTGGTGGTCAGGACGGGTTGGTGGTCTCTGAGGATTTGCACTTGCAGCGCGACATCCGGCGTTTGTTCACCGTCTTTGCTGAGCGCGGCATTATAAATGTTAGTCGCAAATCTCAGGCTGGAGCTGCGCGTGAAGCGGCGTGAGACGCTGAAAAAAACCTCCTCGCCCGCAGTGTTCTTCGCCGTCTCTTCATCCTTCTGCGGCACGGTTGATTCCACCACTCGCTCGCCGACAATCACACTGCTCAGCGATAGTTTCCGGGTTGCCAGATCAGGTATTTCTATCCACTGAAGTGCGCTGCCAGTGCGCCCCGTGCCCGGGTCACGTGCGGCAACCCGCACTTGATAGAGACCCGGCTTGAGCCTTGCCTGATAGTTATAGACGAGGCCCTGCTTGCGCGTGACGGATGTATCCACAGGAGGATGGACGCGCATCTTATTCTGAAAGCCCGAAACAGGTTTGCCTTGATCGTTGTAGATAGCCCCGGCCAAATCTATGATTGCGGTCTGCTTGCCTTCCACAGGGGAAAACTGTAGTCCCTCATTTTCCATTTCCATTGAAACTGTGACGTAAGTCCCTATGCTCGGGGCATCGGCATAGCTGACAAAGAGCGAAGTCGGCAGTGAGTTCAGCGGGAAGCCTGACTTGATGGCTTTGAAAAGAACGTTCTGAGTCGCCTGTTTTGTCTCGGCGCGACGAGCATCATTGGCAGCAGCGGTATTGCGGCGCGATTCGGCCTTCTCATCCTGTTCCAGGAATCCGCGCCGCACGCGAACGACTAGCTCCGGGCGACCGACGACGCTGACCTCTATCCGGCGAAACTTGTTTGATGGATTTTCGTCCTCCGGACGCCATGCCAGCAGATAATAAGTATTCGTCTCTTTAAGCGCAGCCGTCGCGACAGGTTGAAGCACGTTGGTGTTGAGCATCGCCCGCCCACCCGTATCTGAGGCCAACGCCCTGAACACTTCCTGCGTCGCCGTGACATCACCCGCATTTGCATGCGTCAGTCTGGGCGAGACGGTCGCGGCATTCTCGGCGCTGGAATCCGTCGAGCTGATTAATCCGCGCGCATCTATCGAGTAGATAACGACTCCTGAACGCGCCGCAGAGTCTGCGATGCGCCGCATGCTGGCCGGCACGTTTGCGAGCTGGTCATCAATCAGGAAACCGTCTGAAATAAAAAAGAGAAGCTTGCGCCCCGGTAGCTGCGCGGATGAAAGAATCACATTGTTGAGTGAGGCAAAGGTGTTGGTCGTGACCCCGGCAGCCTGTTGCAATCTACTGATGGCACGCCGCCGGACAATTTCGACAGCCGATTGTCTCGGAAAAGTTGGATTGTCCGCGCTAAACCTCTCAACAAAAAAATCTAACACGCCCTGATCGCCTTTTTCGATGGACAGAGCTTGATGCTCGCTCATGGGCGGGCGCTCAAAATCACTGGACGCGGTGCTGCGCGTTTTCAATCGCTCGACCGCGGCGCGCAAGACTGTTTTGTCGCCGGTTGGCTGTTGCAGAAAACCTATCTGGCCGCTCGCCGAAGAAATCCAAGCCTCGTCGTTCTGTCCCATTTCATTCTCGATGAAATTGAGCAGAAAATTACGCACGCGCTGAATGCTGTCTGCGGCAAGATGCAGGTCGTCTATGTAAAAAAGAACGACGCGTGCGCGATCCAGCGGAACCACGTTCGAATCCGTGCTTGCCGCGCTGCCGGAAACGTTCGTGCGCGCCTCGCCTCGCGCCGCCGCGAGCTGTGCATCCTCGCTGATGCTGCCTGTCTTGACTAGCTCAAAAAAGGTGATCGGCTTAAGCTTGCCGTCAATTCGCAGCTCGAATTGCTCGCGCGGCAAATTTCGGACAAAACGGCCTTGCTTATCAAAGACCATCACATCCGTCTGTATCAGATTGGAGCTGACGCGGACTACTTCATCCGTTTGCTCCTGTTGAGCGGACGCTGTGAACGCCAGCGCGCACAGACAAAATAAGAGGACGCACAAATATCTCTTCAGGGAGAGAGCCTTGAATGGCATGGCATCAACCCGCGTGGATTCGACAATGAAATGAATGGGGAGACCGACCCGATGATAACACGGGTTGACGGCACAGGGAACAGTTTGATAGCAGTGTATCGCTTGAGCAGGCTTTTATATTCGTAGATAAAGTCTGCGCATTCGCTTAAACTTTGAGTGATAAAAAACTTTCGCTTCCGATATTCCGTATAAACCACCGAATTGTTGAATTTGAGCTGCGCGCCTTCATGTTCGAGTCCCCGATTAGCGCAGGAGGTAAAACCCTTTCCATGAGCGATCAACCCTACACGCTGACTATCGCCAACGTTACCAACAGTTTTGATGAGTTTGTCGCCGTCAACGACCTGAGTCTGGCGGTGCGCGCCGGAAGGATCTATGGCCTGCTGGGGCCAAATGGCGCGGGCAAAACGACTACCATCCGCATGATAGTCAAGATCACAGCCCCCGATTCGGGGAAGATAGAGCTGTTCGGCAAGTGGATCACACCTGAGCTGCAAG
>JACMLC010000543.1 GCA_014379795.1 Pyrinomonadaceae bacterium | reverse complement strand
GAATATGGGTTATGGCTGGCTGACGATGCGCTGGCTGACCGGCCTCGCCGGTTTGCTTGGCATCGTGTGGGCGATGGCGTATCCGTTGCGCAAGCAGATTTACAGGCGACGCGCGGGGGCTTTGCGTTACTGGATGCTGTCGCACGTTTATCTTGGCGTGATGGCGGGGTTCGTGCTGCTCGTTCACGGTTGGCGCGAGACGGGCGGCCTCTTGACTTCACTCTTGATGCTTTCGTTCGATCTGGTCATCGTGACGGGCATTTTCGGCGCGCTCTGTTATCTCTTCGTGCCGCGCCTGCTGACTCGCATCGAAGGCGAGCCTCTGCTGCTCGAAGATTTGCTGGCGCGCCGCGCGGAGCTGCGAGAACGGCTCGCCGAAATCTCGATGGACAATCAGAGTCCTGCGCTCAGAGAATTAATCCGGTCGAAGATGCGTCGTCGCTTTCTCTCGTTTCGTTATCTCGCCAGACAATTTTTCAAGCGTGAAGAGTTGACAGTGATGCTGGCAAAAGCTCGCGCCGGATTCAGCGATGAAGCGGAGGCTTTGTCAGAATCGAGCGGGTCGAAAAATGACGGGCGGTTGTTATTCGAAGCGGTCGAGACGATGGCGACATTGCGTCGCGTAGACGCACTGATTTACCTGCATCAGCTTTTAAAAATCTGGCTCGCGCCGCATGTCGTCTTTACCGCTGTCATGCTCGTCCTGCTGGTCATTCATATTCTTCAAGCGCTCTATTTCAACAGTCGCTGAGCTGCTTTTGTGACCGGATGGAACCTCTATCAAGCACTTTCACAGTCACGCGCGCCGACCAGTTGGCCGCTCCCATCGTCTTTGTTCAGCGGGGGTTGGTGATCGGGCGGCTGCCGAGCTGCAATGTCGTGCTCAACCATCCGACGGTTTCGCGCATACACGCGGGCATCAACAAGCTTGAAGACGAATTTTATTTAATCAACCTCAGCGTCTCGAACACGCTGACGATTAACGGGCGTCTGATTGAGGCTGAACAGGCGGACATCCTTGCGGATGGCGACGCAGTGCAGATTGGCCCATTCACGCTTTTGATCGAGCGCACAGGCGAAAGCCTCTCTATCAACATCACGTATCAAGTGACGGGCAACGTGACGACGGGCGATCTGCCGCAACAGGCCGTGCCGAAAAAAACCAGCGGGCGGCTTGGCTCCGGGCGGCTTAGCTCAGGGCGGCTCGGCTCCGGGCGACTTCAGAAAGCGAAGACGGGCACAGGGAAACTGGATGCGGCGAACATCGGCAACGTCCTCAAAGTTTTTTGGGAAAAGCGCACGCGGGAAAAGGCAGAGCGTCTTTCGCCGCTTCATCCGCGCGAAAAACCTCTGCCCGGTAAGACACGCATCAACTGGCGTCCGACCGGCGATCTCGCGCGCCCGTGGCCTTTCTCGATTTTTTTCTGGGCTATCGTATTGCTCGGCGGGCTGGCAATCCTTGCCGCTTATAAATATTCGACGGCCTTTGCTCCCGCGCCGCTTTCGGGCGCGCACGCGCGCCTCGCGTTCACGCGCACGGGAGCGAGCGCGATTGCCCGGATGCCCAACGCCAACTCATGCACCACCTGCCACAGCTTAAACGCGCCGGTCGTCAACGCCTGCGCCGGATGTCATCAGACAGAAGCGTTTTACGCGGACACAACCCAAGCGCACGCGGCAGCAGGACTGACCTGCACGACCTGTCACATAGAGCACAAGGGCACTGGCTTTCAACCTCGCGCGGCGGCCATCGATTCGTGCGCCGCGTGTCATAACGATAACAATCAACAGGTCTACAACGGCAAGCGCGTCTTTACTCCGCATGGCGCAG
>JACMLC010000542.1 GCA_014379795.1 Pyrinomonadaceae bacterium | reverse complement strand
CCGGCATGTTTCGATAACTCGTCAATGTATGTCTGCTTCATAAGTGATAAGTGATGAGTGATGAGTGATGAGTAACAGCATGTCTCTCATCACTCATCACTCATTACTCATTACTGTTAAGTTCCGTCCAATCTTTGTTTGATAGTTCGTCGCAATACGGGAAAGCGGTCGAGCCATTCTGTTGCCTGAAGCACGATTTGAAAAGTCGGCTCGATGTATTGAGCGTAGGTTTCGCCGCGCCCGCACAGGGCTGTTTGATAAGAAAAAGTTCCGATGGCTTTGAGGCCGCGCTGGACTGTCATCAAGCGAAATTCCCGCGCAAACTCATCCGGGTCAAGCGCTTCAAGTCCTCGCAGCCGCCTTTCTTCGAGCAGGTAAAGCCGGTGTGCGCGAATCTCCGCGAGCGATGGCATCTCAAGCTGGCGGTCTAACAGCAGCGAGACCAGATCGTAACTCGCAGGCCCCATGCGCGCGTCCTGATGATCCACAATCCGCAGGCGATCCTTTCTGTCCACCATCAAATTGGCGGAATGGTAATCGCGATGACAGAGAACGCGCGGGCGTGCCGCAAGCTCTGCGGCAATATCATTCATCTCGACTTTCAGCTCGGCAGCCTCGCCGTGCGTCAGGGTTTCATGGCGCAAGCTCTGGAAATAATGCTCCATAAAAAACTGAAGCTCCCACGAAAGCTTTGCTTCATCAAAGGCGAGGCGGCTGGCAATGGATTTTCTGTCAAAAGCTGTTTGCGTGGCGGCCTGTATTTCTGCGATCAGGCTGATGGCGCGCTCCTGATACGATTCATGCTCCTCTTCGTTTGCCGTTTCCATCACTCTGTACAACTGCCCGTCGCCCAAATCCTCTTGCACGATGATGCCGCTCGCCCCGTCCACAGCGAGTATTTCAGGGACAGGCAAACCGACTTCTGAAAAGAGGCGCGTGACATCCAGATACGGATGAAATTCCGGGTCGAACGGTTCAGGATACACACAGGCGACGGCATGCCCGCGCTTCCATGGGATGCGAAAATATTCTCTGGTCGAAGCATCCGGGGTCAGCGCGTGTATATTTTTATCCTTCACGGCATGATGCTGCGCGAGATGCTGCGCCAGCCTCTCACGCGCAGACACGTCGAACATTTTAGCGACGATTTGTGGAGCTTGATTCATGCAATGAAGCGGACACGCGAAAGGGCTTTCCCCTTAGGCGGAAACAGCCGGAACGAGAAAGGCCAAACATCCATGCCGCATCCTGTATCTAAAAGAGATGCGAGGGATTGTATCATTGCGATAGCGAGACGACAAAATTATCTCCCCGCCTTACTCCCCGCAGAGCCTTGGCGGGCGGCTCTGCCCGCTCAACCAGCTCTGCCCGCACAATAGCAACATTCTCAAAAACATCTTCACCAAGAATCTGCACTCCGTCGCCAATCACTGCATGACGGACATGCGCGCCTGCTTCAATCTTCACATCATCCCACAATATTGATTCGCTGACGGAGGCTCCGTCAAAGATATTCGAGCCGTGGCCGAGATGGACATCGCGCCCTTCCCTTTTCATCATGGCGAGGCTGATGTCCAGATAACGTTGAATCGTCGAAAGCTCGTACCAGACGCCTTCGGCCACATGCGCGGCGATGCGCTCGCCCTTTGCCAGAGCCTGCGGGTAAACATCCGTCGTTGAATGCGAGAAGACGTTTCGCGGGATGTAATCGAAAATACGCGGCTCTAAGATTTGAATCCCTGTAAACATCAACGGAGTTCCATTCGGGGCGTTATCGGACTCGGAAGGCTGTGGCATCCCGCCAAAGCCTTTTAAGAATCCGCCCTCCGTATTGACCATGCTGAAACGCTCGCGCGCAGGGTTCGGGCGCAGGACGAGCGTGGCGAGAGCTTCTGTGCGTTTGTGTGTTTCCAGAGCCTCTGACAAATTAATGTCCGTGACTATCTTGCCATTGACGACGATGAATGTTTCGTCTTCGAGAAATTTTCTAGCGTTATCGAGCGCGCCGCTGGTGCCTAAAATTTCCGGCTCTTCGACATAATGCAATTTGACCCCGAAGCGGCTGCCGTCTCCGAGCGCGTCTCGAACGGACTCAGGCTCGTGATGAAGATTGACGACGATTTCGTGGATGCCATAAGAGGCCAGATATTCCGCGACATAGCCGACAAGCGGTTTCCCCAGAAAAGGAATCGCGGGCTTGGTACGATCAGCAGTCAAAGGCCACAGGCGTGTCCCGTAACCGGCTGCTAGAATCATTGCGCGCATAGCTTTAAACTGTAGAGTTCAGAAACTAAATAAAATTTAGCCACAGAGACACAGAGGCACAGAGCCGGATAAGTACATAAAGAAAATGCTATATGAATTGTTCACTGATTGTCTCTGTGTCTCTGTGCCTCTGTGGCTGACTTCGGTTTGACTTTCTTATTATCAGAAAGCGAGTAATCAATATCTACTTAAAAAGCCTCCGTCCTCCATGATGGATGGAAGACGGAAGCTTTTAGAGAGGCAAGCTATCCTGTTTGGGAAAGCTTATTGCGGATAGTAAGCGGACGGCACAGGCCTGTCTGTGCTCTCGCCAAACTGCCGCGATTCAAATGAATTGTCCGCGCTCTTTAAGATGTACCAAGTCGCAGAGCTTGGACGGAAGACCGCTAAATCCGTATTCTCGTCACCGTCGTAATCGCCGGGCACAGGCACGTCGCCGTTGAGGCCGAACTGCTGTGCAGAGAATGCTCCGTTCGAACTGCGAACCGTATACCAGACGCCCTGCGCCGGACGAAAGACCGAGAAGTCCGTCTTCAGGTCGCCATCAAAATCTGCGATCAACGGAATATCCGTGGCCGTTCCGAACTGGCGCGTAATCAAAATGCTGGAGGTGCTGGGCAGGATGTACCAGGTGCCATTCGACGGGCGGAAGACGCCAATATCAATTTTACCATCGCCATCAAAATCACCCGTCACAGGTTTATCACTCGCGCTGCCCCACTGCCGCGCCGTAAACCCTTGCAGGCTGCGGTTGATGTACCATGTTCCATTCGACGGGCGAAAGACGGCTATGTCCGCTTTACCGTCGCTGTCATAATCGCCTTGAACAGGCACGTCGCCATTGACTCCGAATTGCTGTGATCTGAATCCGGCAGTGCTTTGCAGCAGATACCAAGCGCCTTCCGAAGGACGGAACACAGCGATGTCTGTCTTGCCATCGCCGTCATAATCGGCGGGCACGAGCTTGTCCGTGCTCAGACCAAACGGATAAGTAGTCAGATTGTTGTCGGAGCTTTGATTGATAGACCAATTGCCGTTGGAGGGGCGAAATTGCGAAACGTCTGTCTTTGCATCCCCATCAAAGTCCGCGATCCGGTTACGCGGAGCGGCCAAAACGCCCCTCACATCAACGATCATCAAACCGCCAGCCAGATCGCCCAAGATAACTTTGTCCAAGCCAAGGAAAGGATAGACAGCCCAATTGCCATCGAAAGAGGTTGGCAAAGCACGCAGCGGATTGTCAAAACCGCAGAGCATATCCCAAGGCTCAAGGCTGCTGGCTCGATCCATTTCCTCAGTGCGAACAAAGGCGTTGGAAAAAGTATCGTACTGCCCCACACGCACTGGATCCGCCGGATTGGTGATGTCAAAGACTTGCAAGCCAGCCTGATACCAGGCCACGAAAAGCAGATTACCCATCACGACCGGATTATGCGGGCAGATGGCGTTAAGTCCGAGATTAGCCGCTTTGATTTCTCTAACCAGAGTCGGCGCGGCGGGATTCGATATGTTGAAAACCTGTAGCGCGCCATTGGAGGTTTCAACGGCATTGTAGAGATAGTTGCCATCCGAGCTTGTCCACGCGCTATGCGTACTGCCGGGAGTGGAAAGCGAGCCTAATAAGACAGGCGCTTGCGTGCCAATGTTCGTAATGTCATAAATATCCGTTTTACCGCCGGATTCAAAGCCGGAGGTAAAAAGCTTGTTGCCGACCGCGTGCATCGCATGTATCCATCTTGAGTTGGGGTTGGCAAATTCACGAACGAAGACCGGAGCAGAAGGATTACTGACATTAATAACTTTGATCGTCTTGGTGCCAAAGCTATTCGAGTTTGTATATAGATAGCCATTGTGAACTATCATCTCGTGAATGGTACTAAACCCGTTGGCGCTGGTTGTATTAACTTTGCTGAGCAGCACCGGCTGGTATGGGTTGGCAAGATTTACGATATGTACTCCGTCGCCTGTGCCGCTGCCAAAGTATCCGATGCCATTAACAATAATCGCTTCGAGATACTGTTGCGTGGGGGTCGGGTTGTAGTGAGAGGCGACGACAGGGGCATCGGGATTCGTGATGTCTACAATCAAGACCCCTCTCTGGCTATATGTGCCAATGACGGCAATGTTTCCTTCTGCGTAAACATCAGAATAGGCGGTATTGCCCGTGAAGGGATCAATCTGTCCCCTCAACCTGATATTTTGGGCGCTGGCAGGTAAAGAGAGCGTAAGAATCACGAACAGAGCAAGGCTAAGTGATGAACAGAGGGGGGTGAGACCGGACGCACGGCCTGTGGTCTTCAAGACACAACGGGTCATTTAATTTTTTCCTTTAATAAAATGTACGGGGTTGATATTTAACGCTTTAGTTCGAGGGGGTTAAGCGTCGCCATTCACAAGAGGGGCATTGTAGCTTAAGTTCTTAATTCGTGCAAATTAAAATCGGCACGGAGGGGATTTAAATCGGGGCAAAATGATGGAAAAAGGTTTGCATAAGCGTTTAGCCCGAAGCCTGCGAAGCGTCGCGCATGACCAGATCAAAGGTTCCCGGCGCGACTTTGCGAAAACGCCCGTTGCGATTGAGCGAGACGGCAATGCTGATGGTCGGGTTCTGTCCCGTAAAGTTAAATCCGCCTTCGAGCAGGCGATTGTAAATCTCGTTGACGTGCAGCGGCTCGTTGGCTTCTCTTAAAAGCATCGTCGCGGCTTGCGGAATGGTGCGATCCATAAATCTATCGCTGGTGATTTCGCCCACTGCTCTGACCGCAGGGATGTGATGGCGCGGCGTTACAGGCGCACGCGGCGAAGTCAGGGGGCTGCGCGGGGCATATGATTGCCGTGCTGAATCCTGACGGATGGCTGCCTCCAACTCTTCGTCCGTCGGAGCGTGTGGCGCAGGCGCGCTGTTTGAGGTCAGAACAGACGACAAGAGGCGAAAGATCGCGGCCTCTGTCTGCGAAGCGAGCGTGTCCATCTCCGTCAACTCGCCGCGCAGGGTTTCGGCTTCGGCCTCTAATTCCGCGAGCCGTCCCGCGACACGATTACGCGCGGCGCGCGCCTGCCGCAAGCTCTGCTCAAGCGTGGAAAGAAGATTTTCGTTGCCCATAATTTTATTTTAGATTTGCGATTTTAGATTTGCGATTTTGGATTGATATAAAGCTGTAACGCTAATTCTTAAATCGCAAATCGCAAATCAAAAATCGCAAATCCCTTTACTTGTCTCGTTCGACGATGAAGGTCGGAATCGCGCGCAGCGCGTCGCAATATTTGGAATCCGGTAAAGACGCTAGCGCGTCGCGCGCGGCATCTGCATACTCGTAGGCACGCTCTCTGGCTCGCGCCATTGCCTCTGTGCGCTCGACTGCGTCAAGCAAAGCCTCTCGTTTCACTTTCAAATAATTGCCGTCGCGCATTACCTGCACCACATCCTCTCGCATTGACGGGTCAGTTTCAAGCAAAAAGAT
>JACMLC010000541.1 GCA_014379795.1 Pyrinomonadaceae bacterium | reverse complement strand
GGCTCGATTATATATCTGATTGAGCGTTACCGCGTCGCCCGCGCCATCGAATTAGAGCGCGTGCGGACGCGCATCGCGACGGATTTGCACGACGACATCGGCGCGAGCCTCTCGCAGATAGCCATCATGAGCGAGGTCGTCACGCAGCGCGTTGACCAGACGGATGCAAAGGTGAATGAGCCGCTTCAGATAATCGCCGGAACGTCGCGCGAGATGGTGGATGCGATGAGCGATATTGTGTGGGCGATCAATCCGAAGCGCGACCACCTGAGCGATTTGACACAGCGCATGCGCCGCTTTGCCAGCGACATCATGAGCGCGCGTGACATCGCCTTTCGCTTTCGCGTGCCGCAGGCCGACGAGAAAAACATTCGTCTCGGCGCAGACCTCAGGCGCGAGGTCTACCTGATTTTCAAAGAGAGCGTCAACAATCTCGTCAAATATTCCGAATGCACCGAAGCCGACTTGGAGTTTAAGATCGAGGGCGACTATCTTATTATCCGCGTCAGCGATAACGGCAAAGGCTTCGATGTCGAGCAGGCGACCAACGGCAATCATACGGGCATGGGCGGGCATGGTCTGGCGAGCATGCGCAAGCGCGCGGCAACCCTCGGCGGCAGCTACGAAGTGAAATCCGAGAAAGGGAAAGGCACCATCGTCCTGCTCAAAGTTCCAGCCGGAGGCCGCCGCACGAAATTTCTTGACTGGAAAAGGTTCAAACAGGAGAGATAAGCTGAGTTCTCTTCGCGGTCTTTGCGCGCTCCTTCTTTGCGGTCTTTGCGGTTAAATGATTTTTTAACGCAAAGGGCGCAAAGTTTCTTCGCAAAGCACGCAAAGAAAAAATTCTTCTCTTGCTTTGCTCACTACGAAAGCTACTACCTGAATAGGTGGTGATTTGATAACCTGACTTCGCGTAAGCTCCTGCCTGAGCCTGCATAGAGGCAAAGGGGAGATGAGCTTATGTTGAACGAAACTTTTGGGAGCTTAGAGATTGTGGAGCTAAGACCGCCACCCGCTTTGATTAAAGTCGCGATTATCGAAGACCTGCGCCCGATCCGAGAGGGGCTTGCCATGTTGATTGGCGGCACGGACGGCTATATCTGCACGGGCAGCTATCGCTCGATGGAAGAGGCGTTGGAAAAAATCAAGCATGACGTGCCGGACGTGGTGTTGTCGGACATCGGCCTTCCCGGCATGGACGGCATACAAGGGATGCGGATTCTCAAGGAGCGTTATCCTGAGATGACGATTCTAGTCCTGTCTGTCTACGATGATGATGAGCGGATTTTTGATGCGCTGTGCGCGGGCGCGTGCGGCTACCTGCTCAAGAAAACTCCGCCCGCGCGCCTGATGGAAAGTCTGAAGGAAGCGGCGACAGGCGGCGCACCGATGTCTCCCGAAGTCGCGCGCCGCGTCATCACTTTATTCCGCGAGTTTCGCCCGCCCGCCCGCGCCGATTACGAATTGACGCCCCACGAAACGAGGATTTTAAAGCTCTTGGTCGAAGGCCACAGTTACAAGACGGCGGCTACCGAACTGGGAGTCACCGTCAATACCATCTCTTTCCATTTGAAACGGATTTACGAAAAGCTTCAGGTTCACTCCAAATCAGAAGCCGTCGCCAAAGCGCTGCACAACCGCCTCATTTAGCAAAACATTCATGTCAGAACCGCCTGCGGTAGCGGGCGG
>JACMLC010000540.1 GCA_014379795.1 Pyrinomonadaceae bacterium | reverse complement strand
TCCAACTCCCTATCTATATTGCCGAGCCGCCCTGATCTAAAAAATCTCGTTCGAGTAGGATTAACAAAGGTTGATATAGTGAAGTTATTCAATCGATTAAGTCCATCTGAAATGCGGGCTATTTTGATTTACTTGAATAACACTAATCGTCATTCAATACTTGAAGATGCTTTATCGTGCTTTTCCCCACGAGATGAAGAAGATACGGATTAATGCCCGTAAAAGTAATATTGAAGTTTTGGAATAAGACTCTTGGCAACTAGAAGCTTCCAATTTGCACTTTCGGCAGCCGGATGGTTCCAAATTCATTTAGAAGTAAATCCCTTTAATCTCAAAATCGAGCTTTTGGTTATCTTACCGACCAAGACATACTTCCAATTACGGCAAAGGGATGGGTAAAGTCACAATCCGTTCCATAAATTGAAATCTCGATATCAATTCCCAAAACTCCAACCAGTGCCAGCAACCCCGGCGGAAGATAACTACTTTGCAGAAAATCATCCTTTCGCCTGAGGTCAAAATCAAGTCGCACATCTTCGAGACCCTTGAACTTCGCAAGACTAGCTAACTCTTCTTCATGCTTTCGCAAAATCCAACGGCATCTTGAACCTGCTGCGCGAAATTATCTCCAGACCCATCGCTAACAGTAACCGTAAACCCGGAATAATTCCATGCAAGATTCTTACATTTTCGCCTATCCTTCAGAAAAACATTGCACAGAGCAAAGGCACTCTCGTCCAGAAATTTATAAGGGAATTGTCTGGCGGCAAACGAGTTCAGGCAATTATGGAAGGGCAAAGCACGATGAGAGGCACGCTATCCCGCCGCTGGCTCGCAAGGTAGCCGAAACTCTCGGTTTGTAGAGTTCAATTTTGCTTGCGGTAGACGATGAAGCCTGAGCGTTCTGCGATCTTGTCATAGAGCTTCATGGCTGTGAGGTTGGTTTCGTGTGTTTGCCAGTAGACGCGTGGGGAACGGGCTTCTTTTGCCCGCTCGTAGACCGACTCGATTAACAGGCGGGCGATTCCCTGACCGCGCGCGGACTCAGCGGTGAATAAATCCTGCAAGTAGCAGACGGGTTCGATCATCGCTGTGTTGCGATGAAAGATATAATGAACCAGACCGAGAAGCTGCCCTTCCCTCTCTGCAACCAGTGCATGAACCGGCTCATACGAGTCGAAGAAACGCGACCAAGTCATCTTCGTAATCTCAGGCGCAACCGTGCGCTCATAAAAATTGTTGTAGCCTTCCCATAACGGCTCCCATTGAGCAAAATCCATAAGGGTGACAGAACGAACAATCGGCGGGTTGGACATGAGAACTCCTACAGCTGAAGCGGAAAGCCTTGACCTTTGAGGCTCAGATAAAGTCGAACAGCTTTAGCGTTTGACCTGTGTGATGCAGCAGGGCGAGGGGTTAATGGTGTAAACGGCTGCCATCAGGTAGCACATGGGCGGGTCTGTGGGGTTGTAGAATCCAGCCTTGATTAAAGTATAGGCTATACATCTAGGGTTCGCCTCACAGTCTGCCTGACACCTTTCGGGGGTCGATCCCGGATAGTAAGTTATCCTTTCGCCCTCGTTGATTGAAGCTTGGGTTCTCGGTCCCCAGACCTTAGCTCTGACCGTCGCGGTTGGCTTCGCAGTTGGCGTCGCGGTTGGTGTCGGGGTTGGCGTGGCAGTCGGCGTTGCGGTTGGCGTGGCGGTCGGCGTCTCAGTTGGCGTCGCATTAGTGTTTGCGACATTTGTATTAGTGTCATCCTCTTTGATGTTGATATTTTCGACCTTAGACGCTTGCTCCTCTGCTGCACTGTCTTGCCCGAACCAGATAAAACTCAGGATGCCCCCCACAGCAAGGACGAGAAGCACAGACATGACAAGGCCAATCGCCATCCACGGTTTACCACTTTGTTTCTCTGTTAGCGGAGCTTGCTGCTTCGCCGGGTACAAGGGCGGAGGTTGTGGAGCGTGGATCGTCGAAAGCGGAGCGGGTCTTACATCAGACGGCCCCGGCGGAGGATTCAATATTTCAGTCGGAGCCGGTTCAGTGTCCCGTGGGGCAGGGATTTGTAGGGTTTCATGTGTGTCATACGGCGCCGAAAGGATTGAGCCGTCAACCAGACAGAAGGTCAACGTCTCATCGGCATATGTGCGTTTGCATGTCGGACAAGCTTTCATTCGCACCTCGATAATGATAATTGATAAAGCTCAGCAAAGCGGTGTAGACCACCGCCCGAAACCGCGTCGAGTGAGGGTGACAATTTACTACGAGAGGAAACTTGATGAAAAGAATGCTGTCCGGGCTTCGGGTTGAATGGCTCGTTAGCTGCCGCGTTTCAGTAATGATAACGCGCTTGCAGAAAATCAATTCGATCATTACTAACGAGATACACAATCCGATGCTCCTGGGTTAAGCGACGCGACCACGCTCCTGCTGCAAGATACTTCAACGGCTCAGGCTTGCCAATCCCGGCAAAGGGATCACGCATAATCGCTTCAATCAAATCAAAAGCCCGCAGAGCAACCTTGCGATCCGTCTCAACCCAATGACGCAAATCTTCGCGGAATTCCGGATGAAAGACCGCCTCGCGCGCGGGCTGCTTCCGGCTCTGAGATTTATTCTTTTTCGTCAAGCCCAACTTCCCGACGTAACTTTTTCACGCTCTGAGGTTTAATTTTCCGTGCGGTGGCACGATTCAAGGCTGAGAGCAGGCGCTGCGCATTTTTCGGAGACCGGAGCAAATGAGCCGTTTCGAGCAAGCTCGAAAGTTCCGAAGCTGCGACTAAGGCAACGTCTTCAGCTCCGCGCCTGTTAATAATGATGATTTCTCGATTGGCTGCCACCTGATTACAGAGTTTGGCGAGGTTGGCACGCGCTTTGGTATAGGTTGTCTGATTAGGCATAAGCGGCTCCACGAAACATGTACAGAATGACTGTACGCCGGGCTAACGGCTTGGGTCAAGCAAGCAGTCCATAGCTTCCGCTGTCAGGCGAATCCGCTTGATAGTTTTCACACCGTTTGAGGGCGTTATAGGATAAGAGGCCGTTGAGCTGGCACAGTCAAGGCCGGACTGATTTCGCCTGATGAATTGTTTCTCATCTTAAAGAGCACCGGCGAATATTTAGAATTTGTTTATTAAGTGATAGCATTCAAATTCCCCTCGTGGCTCCGCAAGAAACCATGTGTAGATAAAGGAGCGAGCGCATGCAGAGACACCATGAAAGAATTTATTATCTCGTAGATGAAGGATTGATCGGAGAGGCAGGAGCTGCGCCTGCCGGTAATAATGTTCACGCTTTGGCAGACACGCCGACAACGCCTGACCCGTCGGCGCTTGCTCAAGAGAGAGAGTTTAAGTTCGGCAGGATGTTTAAAGTGGATGCTCAGGCTATCTCAACAGAAGAGAAGGACGCACTTAAACGAAACTTAGTGAAACTGGGGCAGGCGATGGTCAGCGCAGAAGAGCCAACCGACCCGGACGCTAACAATTCCGTTATTCCGTCAGGCTACACGTATCTGGGGCAATTCATCACGCATGAAATCACGTTCGATGTCACCAAAGGTCTCCCGGCAGCAGAGACCACACCGGAACTGGTCGAACAGGGACGCACGCCGCTGCTTGATCTGGATAGCCTTTATGGAGACAGGCGACCCGGCAAGAAAAATCTAAAGTTATATGAGGAAGACGAAGTTCATTTAAAATATGGCACGACCGTCGTCGAGACGAGCAGCACAGACGACCGGACTTTCAAAAATGATCTGCCCCGTGTCGGAGGAACCAGCGAAGATAAGCTGAAAGCCTTAATCGCAGACCCGCGCAATGACGAGAATCTGCCTGTCGCACAGACGCATGTCGCGCTCATCAAGTTTCACAACAAGGTCGTTGACAAGCTCAAGGCGGAACACCATCCTGCGGAAACTTTATTTGAGGCGGCGTGTGAAAAAGTCGTCCGGCATTTTCAATGGATTGTGCTTCATGATTACCTGCCAAAGATCATTAACGAATCGGTTCTCGCATCCGTTCTGGCAGAGGGGGCTAAATGCTTTAAGGTAGATTCCATAAAAAAGTTGTGCATGCCCGTAGAATTCTCTGTCGCCGCTTTTCGCATCGGTCATAGCATGGTGCGCGACTCTTATGAGTGGAACAATCCCAGAAGTTCCGGGCCTTTCGGCCAGATAGTGGGACGTGCCAAGATTAAGGATTTATTCGATTTTACAGGTTTTAGCGGCAACATGCGTGGAGAGAAGGCGCTGCCAAGCACATGGGTGATTGATTGGCGGCGCTTCTTTGATTTTCCAGATGAGCTGAAAGTCAAGAAGCTTCATCCGGAAGATGCAAGGAAGGTTAATAAGGCTCAAAAAATTGATACGACCATCAACTTGCCGCTGCACAAAATACCGGGTTTCCCACACGATATAGCGGATGAAGGCATGCGCTCAATCACAGCGAGAAATTTGCTGCGCGGATTCTATCTGGGGCTTCCGACTGCGCAGGAGGTCGCGGAAAAGATGCGTGAGGCGATGCAGCCTACAGCTATCCCGATGCTGACGGAGGATAAAATCGCCGGTGGGACGCATGAACAACTTTTAAGAGACTGCCAGTTTCACAAGCAGACTCCGCTCTGGTACTACATTTTGAAAGAGGCTGAGATGACAGAGCAAGGCAACAAGCTAGGCTTTATCGGCAGCCGCATCATCGCAGAGACTTTTTACGCCATCATTATGCATAGCGAGACTTCCATCCTCCGAGAGCCTCAATGGCGTCCCGATTTGGGCACACGCCCGCCGACCTTCGAGATGGTTGATCTGCTGAAATTCGCAGGGACTATCAGCCCGTTAGGTACAGTAGACCCGGTGGAGACATAAAAAGGATGAAGGCGGAAGGATGAAAGGCATGCTATTGAACCTTGAGTCATTCATCTTGAATAGCATTTCCTTTATCCTTCATCCTTTCGTTTTGCTCTACCCACCACGTAAGCGCAGGCGGTTGTGACACCGCAGCACCGCAACTTAATGTTTTTTGAGTAGTAATCTCATTTCACTAATTAGGAGAAAACGTCATGAAGATTCTGGAAAATGCACGCGAGGTCAGCAAGGCCGTGATTGATAGTGCAGATGTCGGCGAAGCGTTGAAAAACGCGGCCATCAAAGCGACAATCGGCGGCATCGAGTCGCCGGAATGGGAAAACTACATGAAGATTTTCGCCGACAATGATAAGCAACTGGCACGCCTGACAACTGTAGACACCCAAAATGCATGGGTCAATGAATCCATAGCCTATCTCGTTTCAAATGCCATCTGCGGCGCAGCCACAACCGGGAGTCTGACTCAAAGAATAGACCCGAACTTAGACGAGAATGTAGACAGCTCCGTAACACCCGAATTCAGGAACAAAGACATTCTTAACCTCTGATGTTTGACCGGGCGAGAACAGGCGGGCTGACGGACGCGTCCGCCTCTCGCGCAGAAAACTCTCGATGGACAAGACGTTAGATTATCAGAACGGGAAGTATCGCGCGCTGTACAAGTCGTTGAATGCTCAATGGAGAGCTTTGTGCGCAGACTATCTCCCTGTGTCGCCTGAGAATTCGATCTGGAGATTTAGCCGCGAAGCGAATCCGGATGACCCGGAACAGGGATGGAAGCTGCACATTCCGGCGACGGTGTTGACGGCGAACCAAGTCCTGGAAAAGATCGCTCCATGCCTGCGGCGGCGGAACGTCTTATTTAAAGCTCCCGCTTCGCTTCAGGAATTGGACAAAATAAATTGCGGAATTTATTACGGCTACGCTCAAGTCGGAAAGTTCATCACCATTTATCCGCAGAGGGTTGAGGAAGCAGCCGCGTTAGCGCGCAGGCTGCATCAACTGACGTTGGGGATTGCCGCCCCCGCCGTGCCTTATGACCTGAGATTCAAGCCTGAGAGTCGCGTCTACTATCGCTATGGCTCGTTCAAATTGCTGAAGCTGGAAAGCTCCGAGAGCAGCGACACCACGTATGCCATACGTGACCCGGCAGGCAATCTCGTGCCGGACGTGCGCGACTCTGAGACGGCAAAGCCGGATTGGGTCTCAGACCTCTTTCCAACGGCGCGCCCGCAGCGCAAAGTGAAGGCCGTTGAAACTCCGCTGAAGACAACCTTCCGTGTCTTCCGTGCTTTGTCGCAAAGGGGAAAGGGGGGCGTCTATCAGGCGCTCGACCTGACCGCGCGGCCACGGCTGTGCATTCTCAAAGAGGGACGCAGCGAAGGAGAGGTGGACTGGATTGGCCGCGATGGTTATTGGAGAATCAAGCATGAGGAGAGCGTGCTTTCGGCTCTGCGCGCCGCCGGGATAAACGTCCCGCATGTCTATTCATCCTTCGAGGCCGGGAAGAACTATTATCTGGCGATTGAATTTATCGAAGGCGTCCCGCTCGAAAAATATTTGAGCAGAAAAAAGCGAAGGCTGGCGATAGCTCGCGCGCTGGCTCTCGGCATACAGCTCTCTGCACTGATGGCGCGGATTCACGATGCCGGTTGGGTCTGGCGAGACTGCAAACCGCACAACCTGTTGCTCGCCGAGCAAGGTGAATTAAGGCCGCTGGACTTTGAAGGAGCCTGCCCGGTCAATCAGCCGGACGCGATGCCCTGGGGCACCAACTCTTACAGGCCGCCGGAATGGGATCAGGATTTTCGCGGGCAAACAAGATTACCCGAAGACCTCTATGCGCTCGGCGCGGTGATCTATCTTTTGTTGACGGGGCGTCTGCCTGACGCTGCGGCTCAACAGCCGATTGAAGCATCAAGACCTGATGTTCCGCCGAGCGTGCGCGAACTCGTCATGGAATTACTTGACGCCAAGCCTGAGCGGCGACCCTCAGCGCACGAAGCCGCCGAAAGATTACAGCAGGCGGCGGCCTCTCTTAAACATCGTTCACGCGGCAAGCAGTCGCGCTCACAGGGACGCCAAAGCTTGCGGCATGAGGGGAACGGAGAGAAACCGTTTCAAGTTATTGCTGTGTAATTGAATTTCGTAGATGATGAATTGCCACTAGCTTCAGCTAGTGGAGAAGATGAGCAAGATAAGTATGGGCTTTAGCCAAATCCTTTGGCTAAAGCCAAACTCCTTCCTGCTTATATCCTCCAGCTAAAGCTGGAGGCAATTTAAAAGCTAATGGCAATTCGATTAACTTTGATGACCATACACTAAGGCGTGAGATTTATCCGGCGCGCCAGCTCTGCGAAGCGCGGGTCCGGGCGCAGGTCGTCAAACAGCGGTTCGGTCGTTAAATTAATCAGCGAAGAGAATCTCTCATCAAAAGCTTGCTGCAAGAAGTTAAAGGCCGCGTCTTTGTCGTTCAATCCGATGTAGACGATGGCTTTCTCCAGCGGCGGGACTGGTTTGTGTTGCGCAGCTTCGTCCAGCTCTTTGATGATACTGTGCGCCCGTGTGCGCTGGCCTGTCTTGCCGTAGGCGTAACCGAGCGGGGCTGCGGCAAAGAGCGGGTCAATTGAATGCAGCCTTTCAAGGATTTTGATGCTCTCGTCGTATCGCCCCGTTTGCAGGTAGACAAGCCCCAGCATGTATATGCCTCTGGGGTCTTGAGCGTTTGCTGCCAGCACCTCGTTGAAATAACCTGCGGCCTTTTCATACTGGCGAGCGTAATAATATGCGCGCCCGAGATTTATCTTCCCCATCGGCGAAAAGGGGTCAATTTCTCTGGCCGTCTCGCTTTCCCTGATGGCCTCATCAAAGCGTCGCATGACCACTAGCAGATTCGCATACCCGTAACGCGCCGGAACATACTCAGGGTTAATCTCAATCGCTTGCTTGAACGCCTTTTCAGCCTCCGGCCAATCCCATTCGTACTTTAACTTAACACTGCCGAGCGAGGTATGAGCCTCTGAAATCGTCGCGTCATACTTCAGAGCATCCTTGGCGGCGGCACGCGCACGCAGCATCGCTTCTTTAGTCGGGAGCGTGCCATAAGAAGCCAGATTCAATAAAAGGTAGGAGTCAGCCAGCCCCGCATGCGCTTTTGCATAAAGCGGATCGAGCCGGATGGCCTCGTCAAAATAATTGATGGCTTTTTGAATGTCTTCACGACTCCGCTGGTTCCAATGATAGCGCCCGAGCCAGTAGAGGCGCAGCGCTTCCTGATTCTCTGTCGCGCGCTTGTCCAGTAACTTTTCTTCTTCCGGGCTAATCAACAGGCGCAGTCCCAAAGATATTTTCCTGATGATCTCGGTTTGCAGTCTCAGGATTTCGCCCGCGTTGAGGTTAAAGGTTTCCTGCCAAATCTGCGCGCCGTCTGTCGAACGAACGACGCTCATCTGTAGCAGGAGCGCGCCCTGTTGCTTGATAACCTGCCCGACGAGCACCGCATCAACATTGAGTGCGCGACCGGTCTGGTCTGGAGCTACAGTCTGCTGCTTGTCAAAGGAAACCGCAGTCACGGTTTTAACCCGCAGGCTGGAAACATGCGAGAGCTTATCGGTCAAACTCTCGACCAAGCCCTTGCTCAAATAATCCATGCCAGGGTCGGCGCTCTGGTTGACAAGCGGCAGAACGGCCAGCGTCTGCACCTTCGGCTGATCCTTTGCGGAACCATTGTAGACATAAGCCGCGATGGACATCAGCAGGATCAGGAAGGCACGCGCCGCGAGGGCGTAAGCATAGACGTAACGGCGTTTGGGCAGGACCGATTGTTTTCGCGGACGAGAGACGCCGCGCTCCCAATCTTCCCGAATGGAGCGAAGATCATGTAGCAATTCATCAGCCGTCTGATAGCGTTCCGTGCGGTCTTTCTCAAGACACTTACGCGCGGTGTCGTCAATGGCCTCCGGTATCTGCGGGGCGACATCCGCCAGCGGCGGCGGTTGGCTCGACAGGATGGCGTTGATGGTGTCCGCGTCGTTCTCGCGCTTGAAAGGATTTTCACCGCCGAGCATCTCGTGCAGGACAGTGCCGAAACTGAAAATATCGCTGCGATAATCCAACTCCTCTGCGCGCAACTGCTCAGGCGACATATAGGCGATGGTTCCGACGATCAAACCCTTACGCGAAAACAAACTATCGCCCGCGTTCTCTAAAGCCTCCTGCCGCTGTACGAACTTGGCTAATCCGAAATCCAGAACTTTAACCTGACCGCTTTGGGTGACGACGATGTTTTGCGGTTTCACGTCGCGGTGGATAATGCCGTGCGCGTGCGCGGATGAGAGCGCGCTCGCGATCTGCTCTGCGAACTCAAGCGCCTGCCTGTGCGGCAGCGGCTCGTCCTTCATCAGAGAGGCGAGGGTTTCCCCTTCGATGTACTGCATGACGATGAAGTTATAGCCATCAATCTCTTCAACCCCGTACACGGCGCAGATGTTCGGATGCTCTAACATGGCGACGGCTCTGGCCTCTTTGGTCAACTGCTTTTTGGCCCACCCGTCATCAACAAATTTATCTGCGAGAAACTTAAGCGCGACGCGGCGTCCGAGTTTGCTATCCTCTGCGATGTAGACTTCTCCCATTCCGCCCCTGCCGAGCAGCCGCAGAATCTTGTACGAGCCAACCGAGCGACCCGCCAGCATCCCCGGCTTATCGCCGGATAAGACCTTCATGCCGAGCGTGAGAGCAGGTTGTTCGATAAAGCTTGGCTCATCCTCGAAGGCCGCCAGCAGCGATTCGACCTCGCCGCGCAGAGCCTCGTTACCGGAGCAGGCTGCGGACAGGTAGGCAGACCTCTCAGTGGCTCCGAGTGGCAGAGCCGAGTGAAACACCTCTTCGATTTGCTGCCAGTCTTTAGACTCCATGCCTGATCTCGCGGGCCAGCATTGCCCTCGCCATTTTCCACTCGCGATTAATTGTGGCCTCGGAAACGTTGAGCACCTCTGCGGTCTCTTCCACACTGAGTCCGCCGAAATAGCGCAACTCAACTACTCTCGCCTTACGCTCATCAATGATCGCCAACCGCTCAAGGGCTTCGTCCAGTGCAATCAATTCTGAGGATTTCTCGCTGGTCATAATGCCCACCTCCGAGAGTGAGACCTGCAAGGCTCCGCCACCTCTTTTGATTCGTTTCTGGTCGCGTGCATAGTTGAGCAGGATGCGACGCATGATGCGCGCAGCAATTCCATAAAAATGCGCGCGGTTCTGCCAGCGCACGCGGTTCTGATTTATCAGCCGCAGATACGCTTCATTGATGACCGCTGTGGTTTGCAGCGTATGCCCCGGATGCTCTTGTTGCAGGTAGTGATGCGCGAGGCGTCGTAATTCCTTTTCGACAATCGGAGCCAGCGCTTCAAGGGCGTCCTGATCTCCCTCGCACCAGTCAATCAGGAGACCCGTAATGTCTGAGGTAGAAGAAGAAGAGGACATGCGATTGATTCCCCAAAACACGAAGCAGTCAATTCAAAAGAGTTGCTGCGCTCTATCGTGCGGGTTGCCAGCAAAAGGAGTTTCTTTAGTGACGATAGTTTCCGGGCTGATTCGGTGCGTTATCTAATGTAGCCGACATCATCGGCCACGCGTTGTGGTAGCAAAGAACCTGGCATCTCTATTTCAGAGCAGGAGCATTTATATAGCGTTTAGCCTGAGATTTGCAATGTTTTTATCCTCTTCCACCGTTACCCCTTCACCTCACCCCCAGCGCTGCCGGAGGGACTAGCCCCTCATCCTCCGGCAGCGCGGCCTTCTACTCAAATTGTCAGAACCGCCTGCGGTAGCGGGCGGGTTCTTATCTCAGGACGACCCGCCCGCTACCGCACGCGGTTCTGACTCGATGCCTCTACCCGCGCTTAATTTTGTCCGGCTGCTTATCAGCGAGAGCCTTTATTTATTCATTTTCGGCGGTCTCACAGATAATTATCTTGTTCCGGAAAGTCCGTTTATGTTGAAGGAATTGACAATTCAGGTGTGTCTTGACATCCATCAGGCACCGCTTATTGCGCGTATCTGCTTGCAACTAATAGGTATAATAGTGCATCATAGTCCCGTTATTCCTTCTCTCGCGCATCAACGGTGATGCGCCCCGCGCCTAGGAATTGGCGGCGGCGTTTGGATAGTTCGAGAGCAGGCCGATTTAAACTTTTAGAAGCCGCTCAGACAAGAGCACCCGAACGCGAGCCTTCGCTGCCTACCGTTTCAACGAAGCCACCTTTGATTCGAAGCTTCTCTTAATACTCCTGTTGGACAGGAGAGGAAGAACTATATTTATGTCTATGAAACTCTATGTCGGGAACCTGTCGTTCCAGACTTCAAGCGAAGATTTGCAGCAGTTATTTGCAGAGGCCGGTACGGTCGAGTCAGCTTCGGTTGTTGAAGACCGCGAAACGGGTCGCTCACGCGGCTTCGGCTTTGTCGAGATGTCCTCGAAAGAAGAAGGCGAAAAAGCCATCGAGCAGTTTAACGGCAAGGAAGTCAATGGCCGTAACCTGAATGTCAACGAGGCCAAACCGCGTGAAGATCGCGGCGGTCGCGGCGGCGGCGGCGGCTTCGGCGGCAATCGTGGCGGC
>JACMLC010000539.1 GCA_014379795.1 Pyrinomonadaceae bacterium | reverse complement strand
AGGCTCAACAGCATTTTTCTCATCAAGTGATGTCTCTTCATTTCGGTCGGCAGAAAAAGGACAGCCACAGAGGTTAAAGCAAAGACTGACAATGCAGACAAAGAAATTTGTACAGCTAATCTCTGTGTCTCCCCGGCCTCTGTGGCATATTTTATTTTCAGCTCTCAGTTAGAGATTAACGTCCGGGCACATACTAGCCAACCTCGTGCCGTTCTTAGTCGCATACACTTCAGCGGCAGCGAGGCCGCGCCGCAAGCATGAAGCATAAACGAGCGGAAAGAGAGAGAGCGCCTGATTCATCTTCTCTTGATTCTCAAAATAAGTTCGACCGCGTTGCAGGATAATGTATGTGTCCTGCTCAGGGTCTATGTTGAAGCTTGGGTCGGACAACACGCGCGATTGCAAGTCCGTGCGCCCGAACTTTTGCAAGTAGAAACGCACGACGCCCGGCGTCTCATGCGCGATGATTGCTCCTTGCGGCGCGTTTTCGCAGACATAACGAATCGCCTCGCGCAGCCCGTCGTCATAAAACTCGTCGTGCGGAAAATAGAATCCAGCCGTGCTCTCGCTCACAAACTTATTAGTGTAGAGCGCGTAATGCGGCGCGCTCTTGTAAGCAGCCCACGCAGGGAGCGCGATAAAGAAAAGCAGGATAGCTGCGTAAGCAAAGACGCTCGCGCGCTCTATCTTGAGCCGTTTGAAAAGCGCTGCGCTCCAACCGGCCAGCGTCATGATGCCGATGGCCGCGAGGATGTACACCAACGGCATCAAGGAGAGCGTGTACCTGAGCCACTTCGCTCCGATCAAAGAGTAAGGCACGATCCACAGGATAAACATCAACAGCACAAAGGCATGACCCGGATGACGCCATCGCCTGAGGGCCGTGACCAGCCCGACGATGAAGGCGATGATAATCGGAATCGGAACTTTGATGGCGAGAAATAACAAATAAAAGTAGAAGGGCGTGCCCCAAAACGGCGTGCTCGACATATTGTTTTTGTAGAGCGTGTCACCCACCAGATAACCCGTGTGCGTCAGCAGCTCGCCGCTCGTATAAGCTTGCAGATAGGCCCACGTCTGCGGCAACAGGACAGACGGATTCGCCACTAGAAAAACCACTAACATCAACAGATAAAAAAGTCCCGGCGTCTTCCACTGTGGCTCGCCCGGTTGCCGCTCGCGCACGCGGAACAGGTGATGATAGAGCGCATTGAGTCCGAAATAATGCGGGAAATATTTCGACGCCAGCATCAAACCGAACGCGGCTCCGCTCAATCCGTAATTCAGGCGCTTGCCCCGCGCATCATGCCCGCTCGTCTGTTTGGCGCGCAGGTAAAAGTAGAAAGCAAAGAGCATGAAAAAGACCAGCAGCGTGTCTTCTTTGGCGATGCGATTGTAAGTGATGGCGTTGACGCCGAAAGCCCAGAGCGTAGCCGCCAGCAGCGCCGTGCGCCGGTCAAAAAAAGCTGCGGTCAAAAGAAAGATCGGCAACGCCGTCAACGCGCCAAAGAGAAGATTGGGAAATCTGAGCGCGGCTTCATCGCTGATTTGATTGGCGGGCTGGCGCGCATTCCAAGCCTCAGCCGCCTGCATGGAGACGAACATCAAAGCCTTCATGAGCATCGGATGCTCTGCGTTCGGGCTAATGTCTCCGCGCCCGTATGCGCGCACGGCTTCGAGCTTGTTGATCTCGTCTTCGGCAAAGCCAAGCGCGGAGACGCCGCTCAAGCGCAGGCCAAAACCGAGGACGAACATCAGCGCGAGGGCAAAGCCAATCGCACGCGTGCCCGAACGCGCCGCACTACGCTGACCGGCCTGAACCGCCGGAGCAGCAATAGCTTCACTCTCAACTGAATTTACTTCGACCGATTGAGACAAAAAAACTCCCGTTAAATCATTTAGGGTGAATCCGTTTATCTTAGCTCGCTCACGGAAACTGTGGAAGATGTTTGCGGCGCGCTCGCTTCCTGCGCTGCCTCTTCCGCGCCTCTGGCAATCGCCCGCAAGGTCAGCCCGCGACGCACCAGCAAAGCCACGCCGACCGCCGTCCAGCAAATGATTCTGGCCTTGCGCACAATCGCCAGCGTCACGCCGACCGCCGTTCCCTGCTTCAATACTTTCGTGAGCATCCCTGTGCCAGCCTCGTCAACGCCCATCCGCAAAGGCACAAACTTAAAAACTACGTTGATGACACGATTGACGGATTCCAAAATGAAAGCTGTCAGCAGCGTCGGCGAATCGCTGATGAAATAAAGCACTGTGTAAACCTCTGCCACGCCGGACAGGTGAAAGCAGGCTTCCAGCAGCAGAATCGGAATAAAGCGCGCACGGTTGCGTGCGTAAAATCCATAGACGCGGTCTTCGAGAGAGCGCACGCGCTCGCGCTTGGTTTCCAGAAATTTCTGGCCGATGCCGCGCCCGTACAAAAATTCGAGCAGACCGCTCAAAAATTTCCACTGCTTGCGTATGACAAAGTAAGCGAGCGCGATTATCAAGACCACCGCGACCAGAGCGGAGATGCTGGCAATCTGTAAAGGCTTTGGCAATTGAAAGCTGAGCAGCAGCGCGACCGTGCCCGAAAAGATAAAGAGCGCGACCGACAAACTATAAAAAAGATTCTCAATCGCAAGGGCTGAAAGACTCGCGACCAGCGGGACACGCTCTCTGACCAGCGCGGCCTTCGCAGGCTCGCTGACAAAAATGCCGAGCGGGACGAGCGTGCCTACCGCATCGCCAATCAAGTATGCGCGCAAAGCGTCCGCGAAAGGCAGCTTATGTTGTCCTTCAAAACAGCGCGTCCATGCCAGCGCGCGCACAACGGGGCGCGCGCCGGAGATTAACAACACCAGCAGAAAGCCCGCGCCGAGCTGTTTGAGGTTCTCCCAGATCAACGCCGGGTTCGCCTTCCAGATAAAGTAAGCGAACAGCAGCAGCCCCAGCACGGCGAAGATTATTCCGACAGGTGTAAATCTTTTGGAGACGCTTTTTTTAGAAGTGCTTTGATTCATTCCCTGTTTGACGAACGGCTTTTCGGTCTCGCGATTAATGCATTTTAAGTGCCTGAATCATGCAAGATTAGACACAAATAGCGTAAAAGTAAAAAGCTAAACGATAAAAGATTCACCGGCAGGAAAAATGTTCTCCGGCGTGAATGCGATTTACCTTTTGCCTTTTGCCTTTTGCCTTGATTATGATGTTCTATCTAAAGAAACGAACATACTTTAATGAGCCAGACAAAGATGAGTCAAACCGTCGAGACACATGCCGGAAGTCCACTGACCCTGCTCTCCGAAGATGAAGAGATGTTTCGCTCAAGCGTGCGCGAGTTCGCAGAGGGCGAGCTGCGCCCGCGCGTCGAAGAGATGGATGAAGCGGGCAAGCTTGACCCCGCGCTGATTAAACAATGCTTCGACCTCGGGTTGATGGGCATCGAGACGCCAGAAGCTTACGGCGGCGCGGGCGCGGGATTTTTCACGGCTATCCTAGCCGTCGAAGAACTCTCGCGCGTGGATGCTTCGGTCGGCGTCTTTGTTGACGTGCAGAACACGCTGGTCAATAACGCCTTGATACGGTGGGGCAATGAAGCGCAGAAGCAAAAATATCTCAACGCGCTGTCGAGCGCGCAGGTCGGAGCTTATGCGTTGAGCGAGGCAAGCTCCGGCTCTGACGCCTTCGCCCTTGGCACACGCGCGGTTTTGAAAGACGATCTTTATATCTTAAATGGCCGCAAGCTCTGGATTACGAACGGCAACGAGGCGGAAATCTTTATCGTCTTTGCCAATGCCAACCCGGAAGCGGGCTATCGCGGCATCACAGCCTTTATCGTCGAGAATAATTTCGCGGGCTTTTCCGTCGGCAGGAAAGAAAACAAGCTCGGCATCCGCGCCTCTTCGACGACGGAATTGATTCTGGAAGACTGTGCCGTGCCGAAGGAAAATGTCTTGGGCGAATTTGGCAAAGGCTACAAGGTTTCCATCGAGACCTTGAACGAAGGCCGCATCGGCATCGGCGCGCAGATGATAGGCATCGCTCGCGGCGCGCTCGATGCCGCGCTCCATTACACTTCCGAGCGCGCACAATTCGGCAAAAGCATCAACAAGTTTCAGGGCGTGCAATTCCAGCTCGCAGAGATGGCGACGGAATTAGAGGCCGCGCGCCTGATGGTCTACAATGCCGCGCGTCTCAAAGACGCCGGAAAACCTTTCGTCAAAGAAGCCGCGATGGCTAAACTCTACTCGTCGCGCGCCGCCGAGCGTATCGCCTCCCAAGCCATAGAGCTTTACGGCGGCTACGGCTTTGTCAAAGACTATCCGGTCGAAAAATTCTGGCGCGACTCCAAGATCGGCTCAATCTACGAAGGCACGTCCAACATGCAATTGCAGACGATTGCCAAGTTGATTATCGGAGGCAAGTAGCATTTTAAGATTGTGACGGCAGATGAGATCAAACAATATCTTGAGGAACTGAACGAAGAACTGCGCTCGATTGAGGTCAAAGGCGAGGTCTGCATGTACGGGGGCGCGGTGATGTGCATTGCCTTCAATGCCCGGCCTGCGACAAAGGACGTAGATGCGGTCTTTGAACCTGTCAAGCAGATTAGAAAGGCCGCAGGCATTATTGCCGAACGACATGGGCTGAATAAGGATTGGTTGAATTATGCGGTCAAGATGTTCCTCGTGCCGCATGGCAGGCGCGTTCTACTCGACTTGTCGCACCTTAAAGTGTTTGTCCCTGAGAGCGATTATTTGCTGGCAATGAAAGTGATCGCGGCGCGTGCTGACACGATGGACTTAGAAGACATACAATTCCTGATAGCTAAATTGAATTTACAAAGTCCAGTGCAGGTGATTGACATCATTGAGCGGTATTATCCGCATAAACAGATCAAGCCGGAGACAAAATTCCTACTTGAAGAGTTATTCGAGCAAAGCAAGTGATTACGCTTAAGGAGACAAAGGCCAGCATCGCAGCCGAGCCGCAATGGTGGAAGATTCACCTGATGAACTTTGTGGATGATTTTCGTTACCACAAAGACCTGCGCGCCATCAGCGAGCCGTTTGAGATAGGAGCATCAAACATGGATGCGCTGCTGGCTTCAACCGCCGAAGCGTTATGCGATGAGCTAAGACAAGAACCGCCAGAATGGCTAGCGCAAATTCCGGCTTGCGATGAACCTTACTTCGTCTCGGGTTTTGAAAATTTAAAAGCGATTTCGATAGTCGAAAGCCCGTTGCGTTTTCGCATTCGTAAGATTTTTGTGCTGGAGAATTTTTTGAGCCGCGCTTAAAAGCTTTTCAAGGCAGACAAGGTTAAAGATAGAAATGGCAACATCACGCATAGACACCTTTGTACAAATGCTCCAAAGCGACCCGGACAATGTGCTGGTGCGCTTCGGGCTGGCGAACGAGTATTTGAAAGAAGAGCGTTACGAAGAAGCGATTGACGCGCTTAACAATTATTTAGGGCGTGCGGATGATGAAGGCGCAGCTTTCGGCATGCTCGCGCGTGCTTATGAGAAAGTCGGGATGCGCGATGAGGCGCGCGAGTCTTTCCTGCGCGGCATCGAGGCGGCGGAAAAGCACCATCATCCTTCGATGGCGCAGGAATACCGCGAGACGCTTTCAGCGGAGTACGAAGATTAGCACACGAATATTAACACTCAGGAGACGAGACGAGATGGCGACTGAGATGAAGGCGCGCGAGTTTAAGGGTCTGGACAAAGAGCAGATGATTGGCATCTATCGCACGATGTATTTGTCGCGGCGGGTGGATGACAAGGAGATTCAGCTCAAAGGCCAGAACAAAATTTTCTTTCAGATCAGCGGAGCCGGTCATGAAGCCGTGCTGGTGGCGGCGGGGCTGGCGATGAAGCCCGCTTATGATTGGTTTTATCCGTACTATCGTGACCGCGCGCTCTGCTTGCAGCTTGGCATGACTCCGACCGAACAACTGCTCTCGGCGGTCGGCGCGGAAGCAGACCCGAACTCGCATGGCCGCCAGATGCCTTCGCACTGGGGGCATAAAGAGTTGAACATCGTCTCGCAATCTTCGCCGACGGGCACGCAGTTTTTGCAATCCGTAGGCTGCGCCGAAGCGAGTTATCGCGCCGCGCTGGTTGATGAGATTAAAGATAAAGTGACGGGCTTCAAAGGGGACGAGGTTGTTTATTGTTCGTCGGGCGACGGGACGACGAGCGAGGGCGAGTTCTGGGAAGCCTTGAACACGGCCTGCAATCTGAAACTTCCGGTCATCTTTTTGATTGAAGACAACGGCTATGCGATCAGCGTGCCCGTCGAAGTGCAAACGGCGGGCGGCGATGTCTCAAAGCTCGTCGAAGGATTTCCCAATCTCTACATTCAACGCTGCGACGGGACAGACCCCATTGAATCGCTTGAGACGATGCAGCGCGCCGTCCAGCATTGCCGCGAGCGCAAAGGCGCGGCTCTGGTTCACGCGAAAGTGATTCGCCCCTATTCGCATTCTCTTTCGGATGATGAAAAGCTCTATCGTCCAGACGAAGAGCGCACTTCGGATGCCGAGCGCGACCCCATCAAACGCTTCGGCGCGCTGCTTATCGAAGAAGAGTTTGTGACACAGGATGAGTTGCAGCAGATCAAAGACGAGATTGACAAAGCAGTGAACGAGGCCGCAGATGTCGCGCTCGCCAGCCCGCAGCCCGCGAAAGAGACAGCGACCTTGTATGTCTACTCGCCCGATGTTGACCCGACATCCAAAGAGTTTGATACGGAAGAGGGCGCGGAACTGTCGGGCAACGCGGGCACGATGGTTGACTTGATTAATCGCTGCCTGCATGAAGAGATGGCGCGCGATTCGCGCATCGTCGTTTTTGGCGAAGACGTGGCGGACTGCTCGCGCGAAGAGAATTTAGAGAAGGTCAAAGGCAAGGGCGGTGTCTTTAAGGTAACGGCTAATTTGCAACGCAAGTTCGGCGCGGCGCGCGTCTTTAACTCGCCGCTCGCGGAAGCCAACATCGTCGGGCGCGCCATCGGCATGGCGACGCGCGGCATGAAGCCCGTCGTCGAGATTCAATTCTTTGATTACATCTGGCCTGCGTATCATCAAATCAGAAACGAGCTGGCCTTGATGCGCTGGCGTTCGGCGAATGACTTTAAAGCTCCGGTCGTGATGCGTGTCCCCGTCGGAGGCTATTTAAAAGGCGGCGCAATCTATCACTCGCAATCGGGCACGACCATCTTCACGCACACACCCGGCTTGCGCGTCGTGTATCCATCAAACGCGCTGGATGCCAACGGCCTCTTGCGCACCGCGATTCGCTGCGATGACCCCGTGCTCTTTTTAGAGCACAAGCATCTCTATCGTCAGGCTTATAACAAATCGCAGTACCCGCCGGACGGTTTTATGATTCCCTTCGGCAAAGCCAAAACCGTGCGCGAGGGCACAGACCTTTCCATCATCACTTACGGCGCGTTGGTGCAACGTTCCTTGGTCGCCGCCAAGCAGGCGGAACAACAACAGGGCATCAATGTCGAAGTGATAGACCTCAGAACGCTCGCGCCTTATGACTGGCAGGCGATTACGGCGACGGTGAAAAAGACGAACAAGGTCATCTTCGCGCACGAAGACTCGCTCTCGTTCGGTTACGGCGCGGAGATCGCCGCGCGCATCTCGGACGAGTTGTTCGAATACCTGGATGCGCCCGTCCGCCGCGTCGCCGCGCTTGATACTTTCGTCGGCTATGCTCCGCAGTTGGAGGACGCGATTCTGCCGCAGGTGGAAGACGTGGGGCGTGCGATTACGGAGTTGTATAGCTACTAAAAGAAGATTCACGCGCTAACCACAAGAGGCCGCCTGCTATTCGGGCGGCCTCTTGTGGTTTGACAGCATGGCTCTCATCAAACATTTGATGAGAGCCATGCTGTCTGAAAACTTTCCCGAATAACCTTGATTCCCACACCAGTTTCGGTGGTATATTGTCCGAGAGCGCGAGACGCTCCCGATGCTTCTCGCCGACAGCGACATTTTAGATTGATAAGCCGCATTGTCTCCCCCGAAACGATGAAGGCTTTCTGAAAAAAATAACCTTCCCGAATGGGCGCGCATCCAGCGCCCACGAAAAAGTATTAAAGCCATGACCATACGCCAACTCCCCCTTTGGCTGACGCTTCTTCTTTTTGCCGCGATCACGTCCCAAGTGCACGCGCAGCAAACGGACTCGCTCCCCGAACTGATTCGCCGCGTCAAGCCCGCAGTCGTCAGCATTATCACCTACGATGCGAAAGGCCAGATGAAGATGACCGGCAGCGGTTTCTTTATCCGTCCCGGACAGGTCATTACCAACCTGCACGTCATAGAAGCTTCGTCCCGCGCAGAGATTCGCACCTTTGACGGCAAGGGCAAGACCTACGCTGTGCGCGGCGTGACCGCTGTGGACGAAGAGGGCGATCTCGCGCTCTTGAGCATCGAGATGCCGGAAGGGCGTGCGCGCACGCTTGAGATGGCTGCGGTTGTGCCCGATGAGGGCGAGAAGATTTTTGTGATCGGCAACCCTTTGCGGCTCGAAGGCTCTGTCTCGGACGGCATCGTGGCGGCTGTGCGCGAAGTGCCGAGCTTAGGCAAGATTATTCAAATCACAGCGCCCATCTCGCACGGCAACAGCGGCAGCCCCGTCTTTAACATGAAGGGCGAAGTCGTCGGCGTCGTCACCATCAAAGTCACCAACGGGCAGAACATCAGCCTCGCGCTCGGCGCGCAGCGCGTCGCGGAATTGCGCGCCGGAAAGCTCATCACCTTTGACGAGTTGACCGCCGGGAAAAAGGATAATCAGAAGTCGGAAGTTCTCTCGGAGTGGTGGTATCGCAACGGCTTGAACTCCTTGTGGCTGGGAAATTACGAGAGCGCGCTCAGCTCCTTTGAGAACGCCGTGAACAAAAATCCCGGTCGCGTGGAGGCTTGGATTCAGGTCGGCTACTGCAAAGTCAAACAGGGCAACAATGAGGAGGCCATCAAAGCTTACCAGCAGGCCATCCGCCTGCGGCCTAATTCATACGAGGCATATAACAAGCTCGGCGACGCTTACTACTATGCCGGAAGTTTTTATGAAGCCGTTGCCGCCTACCGGCAGGCCGCGCGCCTGCGCCCCGAAATGGCCGAAGCCTATTACAATCTCGGCATGGCTTATCT
>JACMLC010000538.1 GCA_014379795.1 Pyrinomonadaceae bacterium | reverse complement strand
GCGCGTCATCACGCGCATCTTTGACGACATGCAATCGGACGCGCCTATGAACCGCCTGTTGCAAGGGGATGTCGGCAGCGGCAAAACCATCGTCGCTTTACAAGCTATGCTGGCGGCGATGGAGAACGGTTATCAGGCCGCGCTGATGGCTCCGACTGAAATCTTGGCCGAACAGCACGCGCGTAATATCAAACGCCTGCTCGCCAAAACTCCTTATCGCGTAGAGCTTTTAATCGGCAGCCTGCGCGCCACCGAAAAGCGTCGCCTGCAAACGGACACTGCGGCGGGCGAAGTCAATGCCGTTATCGGCACGCACGCGCTGATTCAAGACTCCGTTTCGTTTCCCAAGCTCGGCCTCATCGTGATTGACGAGCAGCATCGCTTCGGCGTCCTGCAACGCGCCGAATTGCGTGCGCGCGGCTTTCACCCGGACGTGCTGGTGATGACGGCGACGCCAATTCCCCGCTCGCTCGCGATGACCGCTTACGGCGACTTGGATGTCTCCGTGATTGACGAGCTGCCGCCCGGACGCACGCCTATCAAAACGGTCGTCGTCGGCGAAGACCAGCGAGGCGGCGTCTACAAAGGAGTCGAGCGAGAGGTGCGCGCAGGCCGTCAGGTTTACGTCGTTTACCCGCTCATCGAAGAATCTGAAAAGATGGATTTGAAGGACGCGACACGTATGTACGAGCAACTGCGCGACCGCGTCTTTCCGAATTTCTCCATCGGCCTCCTGCACGGCAAGATGAAGTCTGCCGAGAAGGAAGAGGTCATGAGCCGCTTTGTCTCCGGCGAGATACAGGTACTCGTCGCCACGACCGTCGTGGAGGTCGGCGTGGACGTGCCGAACGCTTCTCTGATGGTCATAGAGCATGCGGAGCGTTTCGGGCTTTCGCAACTACATCAACTGCGCGGAAGAGTCGGGCGCGGGGCTGAGCAAAGCTATTGCGTGCTGCTCGCTTCAGATAAGCGAACGAGCGTCGCGCGCGAGCGGCTCGGAATTATGGAAGAGACTTCGGACGGCTTTCGCATCGCGGAAAAGGATTTGGAGATACGCGGCCCCGGCGAAGTCATGGGCACAAGACAATCCGGCCTGCCCACTTTCCGCGTCGGCAATCTCGTGCGCGACATAGAAATCTTAGAGACCGCGCGCCGCGAAGCAGACCATTACTTGACCGCGCGCGGCAAGACACGCGAGACTTCCAAACTCATTGAGCGCGTCCGCCGCGACCCACGATTCGGGCTGGCGGCAATCGGTTAAGAATCGCTCCCACAAACTCATTAGGAGGCACACATGTCATCGTCACCCCCACCGAAAAACGAACCCTCTGAGGCCGAGTTTAAGATTGACGCTTTCATGTCCTATGCCCGTAACGACCTCGACTTTGTGCGCAGGCTTCGTCAGGCATTGGAAGATAATGGCAAAAGAGTCTTATTGAATTCGCTAAAAGGGATACTTAGCGACTCACCTAGTACATTGCAGGGGGCGGATGATATTGAAAGAGCAAACAGCTTTATTTTCGTGCTCAGCCCGGACTCGCTTGCTTCACCCCATTGCAGGCAGGAACGGCTTCTAGCGCGCGGACTCGGCAAGCCCATCTTCGTGCCAGTCATCACTCCCGGCCTTAGAATGCCGGAAGAATTTGGCTCAGCCCACATGATAGATTTCAGCGATGAAGCGAGATTCGATGAGGCTCTGAGAGAACTGGTTCTGGCCCTTGATGGAGCAAGCACACAACAACCTCAACCCTACACCGGGCCAGAGCCATATGCCGCTCCGCCCGCGCCTCAGCCCGCAGGAGATGCGGTACGCATCAGCATGCACTCGCCTTCAAGCACGACTACCACAGACTTGCTCGCCACACCCGCGCTCGCGCATCTGCTGGCGAAGGCGACGCGCATCAATCAGGCTTTTGAGAAAGAGTTTGATTTGAGCTTCAGTTCCATGCTGCTCGCGTTTCTCACGGCAGATGACCCGCTCTCGCGCTGGTTTGGCCGTTATGTCAAAGATTCTGGCATTGCTATTGACGAGCTTTTGCGGACGCGAAAGCTGGAACGCGCCACGCTCGAAGAGATTGCCGCACAGCCTTTGAGCGAGACGGAGCTGTCAAGGCTCACGGTCGCGCGCCGTTGGACGGCTTCATCCGAAAAGCTGTTTGAGGCAGCCATGATCCTCTCAATCGGTGATGCCCCGCAGTCTGACAATCCGCCGCCAGCTCTCTTTGATGTGCGCCACTTGATGTCGGCCTACATTTACCAGCCATCGGGGCATGAGAAGGATTTGGAGGGATTGCGTTTCAATCGCGCGGCGTGGTCGCACGCTTTTCTGGGCCAGATGCAGAAGATGTACCCCCAAGAGCTTGAACGTTGGAAGGAGATTCATCGTCAAACCTTCTCTACAGAACCCATTCCTATCGAAGAGATGGAAGGGCCGTCCACGCATATCGCTTCGGATATGTGGACATTGAATGACACGCTCGGCTATCGCGCTTACGCGCATGCCATCTATCGTTTTATGACGCACAAGCAGACGAGGCCGCCTTTGACCATCAGCATACAGGCACCGTGGGGCGGCGGTAAGACTTCGTTGATGCGTATGATTCAGCACGCGCTCGACCCTGAAGCCCTCGGCGAACTCAAATCGGAGGAGAAACAGCCGCGCGGCAAGCTGTCCATTCGCGGCGTGCTTGACGAGATAACAAAATGGACTGAACCCGAACCTGTGCCTCAACCGGTTGAGAATGAAAAGCCGCTCGCCATAGAAATTCCTGAGAAGGAGAAGCGAAATGCTCCGCACGAAGTCTCTGCCGAGAAGAAGCGTGAAGATCAGGAAGCTCTCCCTAAAATTCCTGCCGACGAGAAGCGCAAGCTATTGACCATCTGGTTCAACGCGTGGAAATACGAGAGCGTCAATCAAGTCTGGTCTGGCTTGGTTGACTCTATCATGCAACAGGTGGCTGCGCGTCTGCCGCTTTTAGAGCGCGAGCTTTTCTGGCTGCGCCTGAATCTGAAGCGTGTGGATGCGGACAAGCTGCGTCAACGGATACACGAACGCATTTTTCGCTACTGGTGGCGGGCGATGCGTTACTGGGTCATAGGCATGGGCGGCGTCGCGCTTGTTTCCCTGCTCATCGCCCTCGGCGGCTGGGTCATCGTCAGCGCCAACATGCGCCTGATAGGCTTGAGCGGAACAGGGCTTTCAATCTTGGGCAGCATCTTTATGGCTGCATGGAAATACCTGCGCGCGACGAAGGAGGTCAAGGAAGAGCCTGCGGCTGTGAGCCTCAGCGAGTATCTGGACATCCCTAATTACAATGCGGAGATGGGTTTCATTCATCGCGTCGAAGCAGACCTCCGGCGCGTGCTCGCCAGCGTGCCGCAGCAGTATTATCCGATTGTCATCTTTGTGGACGACCTTGATCGCTGCTCGCCCGCGAAGGTCGGCCAAGTAGTCGAAGCCGTCAATCTTTTTCTCGCCGGAGATTTTCCGAATTGCATGTTTGTTATGGGCATGGACACGGAGATGGTTGCCGCCGCCCTGCAAGCCGCGCACAAGGACATGATTTCACAGCTTCCGTCGGACGCGGGCATTCCCGTCGGCTGGCGTTTTATGGACAAGTTCGTACAGCTTCCCTTTATGATTCCGCCGACGGAAAAAGGCAACCTGCTGCGCTATACGACCTCGCTCTTTTCCAACAATCTGGGACACGCGCCGGACGCGCAAGTGGACAAGCTGGCGCAGGAAGCAGCCGCGCGTATCGTGACCCGCGCCGCCGTCGAGCCTGAGACGGAGAAATTGCGCGAAGAGCATCATCTCAACGAGGCGCAGGTCGCGCGCATGAAAGACCAAATGGAAGCGCGCGTCGTCCAACGCAAGTTAGACGAAGGCATCGAAAAGTTTAATGACCAGAATCCTGAAATCAAGAGAGTCATTGCCGCCGCGACCTCCTATTTTCGCGGCAACCCGCGCGAGCTAAAGCGATTCATCAATGCTTTTCGCTTTCAGTATTTCCTGTGGTGGGCGCAGCGGGCGCAGGGCTTGGATGTGCCGACGCTTGACCAGTTGCGTCGTTGGACTGTGCTCTCTATGAGATGGCCGGAGGTCGTGCGCTGGCTGCGTCGCAGTGGCGGCAGCGAGTGGCGCGCATCCGCCGAAGCGAATCTCAAAGATGACGAAGAGGCCAAGCTCCCGACTCGCTTAAAGCTTCTCGAAGATATTAGCAGCGAGGCCACTGACCTTGAATCATGGCATAAGCGGGCACTTACAGACCTGCGCATCAAACCAGAGACGACATCATGGCTCAATGACGACGATCTGCTTCAATTCTTTTATGAAGAATGCGCGAAATATTCTGTTGGACAGAGATTGTCCGATGGCTTGGGTAGAGGCTTATGGTAAAAAGCAAAAAATTTTCCGCGTCAAAATTTGCTTCCATCTTAAAATCGCTATAAGTTTATTCACTCCTTAAAAGCCGGATGCAAATACTCGCTGGGAAATATAAAGGGCGGCGATTGCAGAGCGCGCTAAGTCCGAAGGTGCGCCCGACCGCGCGTCGCTTGCGCGAGAGCCTTTTTGAGCTGCTGGCTGCGAGAATCGAGAACGCGCGTTTCCTAGACCTCTGCGCAGGCTCCGGGGCGGTCGGCATCGAAGCTCTTTCGCGCGGCGCATCGTTTGTCACTTTTGTAGACCGCTCGCCGAAGATGTGCAGCTTTATCAACATGAATCTCGAATTGTGCGGCGTGCCGCCTGAGCAAGCGGAAGTCATGGCAGAGGATGCGACACATTTCCTGCACCGCGCAGAGCTTGAGCAAGAGTCGCATTGGGAGATAGCTTTTTTTGACCCGCCTTATGCAACCGATTACCTTCCCGTGCTGGAAACGTTTTCGGGCAACGGCTTGCTCAAGCGCAAAGGGGGCGTGCTGGTCGTAGAACATCAGAGCGACAATGAATTGCCCGAGCGAATTAATGCCCTTCGTCGCTGGCGCATCATCCGTCAAGGCGAATCGTGTTTGAGTTTTTACGAGCGTAAGAATAACGTTTAGATTTGCCACAGAGGACACAGAGAACACAGAGAAATTTCAAATTCAACATCTCAAATTTGAAACAATCTATGTCTCTGTGTTCTCTGTGTCCTCTGTGGCGAAAGGTTTTATGCGAATCATCGCCGGACAATATCGCGGGCGCGTCTTGCGCAGCCCTCCTTCAATGCAGGTGCGCCCGACTTCGGATCGCCTGCGCGAAACCCTCTTTAACATTCTCGCTCCGCGCATCACCGAAACGCGATTTCTTGATCTTTGCACAGGCTCCGGGGCGGTCGGCATCGAAGCCCTCTCGCGCGGCGCGTCGTTTGTCACATTCGTAGACCGCTCGCGCAAGATGTGCGCCCTCGTGGAATCGAATCTGGATTTGTGCGGCGTGCCGGAAGACCAGACGGAAGTTGTGATGAGCGAAGCGGTGGATTTCCTGCGGCGCACACAGGCGCGCGGCGGGGATGGATGGGACATCTGTTTTTTTGACCCGCCTTATGCGACTGAATATTTGCCTGTCCTCTCCGCTTTTGGCGCGCCGGAATCATCGCTCCTGCGCGCGGGCGGCATCCTCATCGCAGAGCATCATCACAAAAACAGCCCGCCGGATGAGACGGGCGCGCTGCGTCGCTGGCGCATCGTGAAACAGGGAGACTCTGCCCTGAGTTTTTACGAGAGAGAGTAATACGATTTCGGATTTCGGATTTCGGATTTTGGATTAGCAACGATTAAGTAAGTCTCAATCAAAGCCGCGCGGCAAATCGGAAATCAAGAACGCTTCACAAAATTCAGACACAGAGACACTGAGACACAGAGCGAAAAAGCAGATGACAGGCATGCTAAATAAAATGACTGCTGTTATCTCCGTGTCTCTGTGTCTCTGTGGCTAATCTTTGCTTTTGTTAGCGACTCTCAGCCTGTCAGCCTTTTGATTTTATCTAGCTTCGCTCGATTTGTTCAGGTAAATTTCAGCCCACGTCTAGACAATGCTCTCCGGCTCAACTATATTTTAGCGCTCTAATTTTTTGCAAGTCACATAACCCGAAACAGGCGTCTTCAATGGCGATTTTT
>JACMLC010000537.1 GCA_014379795.1 Pyrinomonadaceae bacterium | reverse complement strand
TTTGTTAAGCTGGCGCAGGTTCTCAGGCGCGCTGATAAAGGCTACGATAAAGGGACGCTTGAGGGTGGTTTCGCCGATGGTTTCGACCGTCACGCGGTCGCTCGCCCTGTCCAGCCGCGCGAAATAGTTTGTGATCTGCCGCCAGTCGGCAATCGTGCGCTCCGCTCCGGGCGCAAAGCCGAGCACGCTTTGCGGAGCCGGTACAGCAGCGATTTTAAATTTTCCGGCATTGACGCTTTGCGCGCGGGCTTGTGAGGATGAGAGCGATGCTATAAAAAGGACTGCGATAACGAAACGGATGATGGACGCGGGGCGATGACCGGACATTTCGGAAAAACCTTTGGCTGAAATGGTTGAAAAGAATTTAATCAGGGAGACGCACGAAGCGCAGTCTAACACACGTCAACCCACAGGCATCAGGGGGCGGCTCTTTTACTGGTGGTCGCTGTTTGTGGCGGCGATGCTCGTGCTTATCTGCGGGCCACCGGCAATTACTATCGCGTGGCTTGCGCGCAGGCGCGAGTGGGTTTATCCGTGGGCTGATTGGGGCGGGCGTATGTGGTTGCGCCTGAGCGGGATGAAGGTGCGCGTCAGCGGGCGCGAGCATTTAGACCCGCAGCAAACCTATGTCTTTATCTCAAATCACAGGTCGTATCTGGACACGGCCACGCTCTTCTGTTTCGTGGGGCGGCGCATCGGCCTGCTGGCGAAAAAGGAAATGCTCAAAGTCCCTATCATGGGTTACGGCATGACCTATGTGAATGTGATGGCGATTGACCGCTCGAACCGCGAGCGAGCGATTGAGACTGTGCAGGCCGCGACCGCGCGCATCCATTCGGGCGTCTCCTTCGGGGTCTATGCCGAAGGCACGCGCGCACGCCCCGGCGAGCTGCTGCCGTTCAAGAAAGGCGCGTTCTACATGGCGATTGAAGCGGGCGTCCCCATCGTCCCCGTCGCAATCAAGAACACGGATGTCCTGATGGGCAAGGGAACCGGCGCCGCCCAACCCGGTACGATTGAGATGGTCTTGCTTGAGCCTGTGCAGACCACAGGACTCACGACAGACGAAGACGTAGAACACCTCATCGAGCGAGTCCACACGAGCGTCGCGGAAGAATTAGGGTGTAGGGGAAAGGGTGTAGGGTGTAGTTAAAAACAACTTTCTTACTTGGCACAAGGCAATCAATTAACGCCGAATTAACTGGGCGCGACGAACCACCGAAATCATTTAAGTTCATGATGAGAGGCAAGCTAATCCCGCTCCGGTTAGATGGGTTGTTAGACGGAACATGTAATGCGGCAACATGATTATAGATGACCATTCGGCCACGATAGCAATTCATCTACCCCTTCAATAATTGGGCTTGGGATAAATGTTTTACCATTTAGTTCAAGTTCTCCTGCAAGCTGGACGCCACCAATTTTTCGGATTATTAACTGCTCAACATGTTCCTTTTGCTGCTCGGTAAGGAAAGGCTCTATCATCTTATTCGAAGATGTGAGACGTGAGGTAATCATGATCTTGTCATCACTATTTCTCATCCAAGTACCTTTGAAAACACCAAATCCTTCATTAGGTATTATCTGTATTTTTGAGGTTTCATCAGCTTGGTAGAGCGTGCAATTAATGGACGCGAATTGACCAGTGGGATAGAACACTAAAATAACAGCCCCGGTATACCGATAATTAAGATTGAACTCACCAGTAATATCTTTAGGAGGAGATTCCCACCGCAAGTCTTGATTGATGTAAACTCCTCGAAGGTCAATCCTACTCGTTTTTGAATGATTACTTTGAATCCAGAGAATAGCGGCAACTACGCCAATGGTGAAGGTGAGAGTTGCGGTTATTAGCCAAAAGGTAATTCTTTTCATGATTAATTATTCTGTACTTTAGTTTGACATCTTTCAAGGTTGTTCCGTCTAACGCGTATTATCCTGCATAGTGCAGGATAATATCGCTGAAAGGAGTATTATCTTGCTTTGTCATACGAGATAATACTCCTTCCAGTGATCTACACCCTACACCCTTCCCCCTACACCCTGCTCTTAAGGCTTGGATGGAGTCGGAGACGGTTTCGGTTTGGTCACGGGCGGTGTCGGCTCTGAATCGTCTTCGATGTCGCCTTCGATGATCCTCACGTCGCTGCGGCCTCGTGCGTAGTCTGTGTATCTGACGCGGCCACGCACGTGTAGAGCTTGACCGCTGTCGAAAATCAACTCTTCGTCTGTGTAGGCGTAGACGGGAAACCACCAGCGCCCGTCAATCTGCTGCCGGTAGGTTTCAAAATTAGGATACTTGTTATTCTTGTCTTCGGGGACGCCCTTGCCGCGCGTCTTGACGATCTGCAATTCCTGATCGTCAATCCAGACGCGCCCGAGGAAGAAACGCTCTTTAGACTTTTTCATATCAGGCGTGATCTTGGGCGCGACATCAAAGACATAGAGGTCTACTTCGTCTATCTTCTCTTTGCCGACGTAGGTGAAGTTGTACAGATGTATCTTTGAAGCTTCGAGCGCGAACTGGTTGACGCCGCCGAGGTCTTCCAAATCTTCCGCCGTCACAGATGACATCGAGGGCATCGGGAAAAAGACGATCTTTTCGTAACGCGTGCCGCTGTCATCGAAAGTAAAGTTCGAGACGCGGTGATATTCGCCCGTAATCTGCCCGCCCATCCCTATGCTTTGCAGCACAGCCTCGCGCTTGAAATTATAGTTGTTCAGAGCGCGGCGAAATTCCGTCTCTTTGGCGGTAAAGGCGCGGATGATGGCATTCACATCTACGGGCTTAGAGGCGTCTGGCTTCGCTGCTGTGGTGGCCGCCACCGGCTGCTGTTTGGCAGGCTGCTGGGCAGCGACTGGCTGGACAAATGGCAAAAAGAGTAGCGAAAGCATCCCCAGAGCGAGCGCACAAGTTACAAATCGTTTCATAATTCACCCGGATACAAGAGTTGTTAAGTTGTAGTTTGAACTATCTTTAGCGTAAATCGCAAGGCTCAACCGGCGCATGAATTCTTCAGATGCTCTGCGCCTCCTGCGTGTTGCCACGCAAGCAGTCAGGAGTCTCAGAGTTTAGAGAGTTCGGAGTCCTTTTTAATTTTCTTGACTCCAGACTCTAAACTCTCAGACTCCCGACTGTTTTATGCTATACTCGCGGATGGATTTCGCCTGTCGCACCATCCAGCGCCTGCACACATAACTCAGCATTTCCGACCTTTAGAGAGCTGATGACGCACGTTTCAACCAACCAGATTGTCCCCGAAGACACGCTCATGCGCGCGCAGAAGTTGAGCGAGCGCGGCGATCTGTCGAGCGCGCATAAGCTGCTGGTCAATCTCGTCAATGAAGAATCAACTCACTTTGAGAGTGAGCGCGGCGTGCTGGCGCGGGTCGCTCTGGCAGAGGTTTGTGAAGGCTTGGGACAGTACGATGAGGCTCTCAGTGCGCTCTCTTCGTATGACGTTCATAATTTGAATGCATACCCGGCGCACCTGCGCGGCCTGCTCCTGCTCGCATTCGGCTCGCACGCGCATTGGGAAAACGATTTCGCGCGCTCTGTCACCTTGCTCAATCGCGCGCGAGAGATTCTGGAACCGACGGGCGATGCCTCCAATCTGGCGCGCTCTTATCATTGTCTGGGCAGAGCCTACTGGGAACTGTCTGAGCAGCCCTTGGCACGCGAGCATTACGAGATTGCCATCGAGTGGGGCAGGCGCGCACATAAAGACCGCGCGCTCGCAATCACTTATATGAACCTCGGGCTGGTGGCGCGGCACGAGGGTGATTTGGACGAGGCCGGGATGTGTTATCGCCGCGCCTTGCGTCTCTTGCGCAACACGACGGATGAAGTCACGCGCGCGCGCCTGCAAAATAATCTCAGCGTGATGTTGCTGCTTCAGGGTAATTTTTATGAAGCGGGCAAGAGCCTGCATCGCGCGCTTGAGCATCTGGCCGAAAGCCACAGCCATGCTTTGGTCGGCAACATTTACAATAATCTCGCCGTCAATTCGATCTACACGGGCGAATGGGCAGAGGCGGAAAGCCACATCCAGCAGGCGCTAGGCATCACGCGCAACCTCGGCGACCGTTTATGGGAAGGCCGCTGCACGGAGACTTTGGGAACTTTGCGCTCATATCAAGGCCGTGTGCAGGAAGCCAATGAACTGCTGCGCGCCGCGCTCGTCTTTGCCAAAGAAGTGAACAGCCGTAAGGATGAAGCGCAGGCCTTAGTCTCACTCGCAAGATTGTGGCTCTCCGCGCGCAACACGCATCTGTCGCTGACCTATGCGCGCAACGCGCGTGACATAGCGCAAGAGACGGGCGATGAAAGACTTGCCAGCGAAGCCGCACTGTTGATCGTCGAAGGCTACAGGCGCAGCGATAAATGGATGCCCGCCGAAGACTGGATAGAGATTGGGCGCACAGAGCTGGAAGGCTTGCCTTATCCATACCTTGACGCGATTCTGCAACGCAATCTCGCCAACTTCTTTTCGCGGCGGCGAGACCCTTCACGCGGCGAGCGTCTGTTCCAGCAGGCCGAAGAAGCTTTTCGCTCGATGAATGCCAATTATCAAGTCGCCGTCACAGTCTTTGAGCATGCAGAGAGTTTGATGCGGCGCGGCGAATATCCTCTGGCGCACGAGCGTTTCGTAGAAGCCAGAGAGCAGTTTCGCGCTCTCGGCGCGGGAACGGATGTCGAGCGCGCGGACAGAGAGGCCGGTCGGGTCGCAGAGCGCATGCCTCCGTGGCAAAGCGCGCCGCCGTCTGCCATCAACTTGATTCCGCCGGATGTGGCTCCGCTCATCACGCAGGTTTTGGGCGCGGGTTCCGGGCGCGAGCGGCTGCTGCGCGAGCTGATGTTCGCAGCCAAAAACGCGCTCAGCGCAAACGGCGCGGCGGTCTTTGTCGCCGAAGAAGACGGGCAGATTTACGTGCAGGCCAGCATTGATCTCAACGCAGCGGAGCGCGAGGGGGCGACCAAAGCCATCGCACACCACCTCGCTGCCAGAGACAAAGGCCGGCGTGCGGGCGCGACCGACTCCGCGACTTCCGAATCGAGAGCGTTGCCTGCGGGCGCGCTTGACGAGCATTGCCGGACGCTTGCGCCCAGACGCAACGGCGGGTCTTTTGTGCTGTACCTGCGCGCGCCGTCTCCCTTGTCCGAGCGGCGTGCGGAAATCCTCGACGCGCTCGTCGGCTGTGCGCGCCTCGCCTTGCAGATGATTGACATGAAGACGGACATGCGCCGCGCGCGTCCCTTTAATGCCTCCGCGCTTCCGACCTCTTCGGGACTCTTCCCCAATGTGATTGCCAACAGCTTTGCGATGCGCGACGTGCTGGCGCGGATGGAGCGGCTGAAAGATTCCGATGCGACCATCTTAGTCGTCGGCGAGTCCGGCACGGGAAAAGAAGTCGTCGCACACGCCTTGCACGAAGAGAGCATTCGCCGAGACAAAATCTTTCTGCCCTTTAACTGCACCGCCGCGCCGCGCGATCTGGTCGAAAGCCAGTTCTTCGGCCACCGGCGCGGAGCCTTTACGGGCGCGGTCAGCGACCAGCGCGGCATCATCCGCGCGGCAGAGGGCGGCACGCTTTTCCTTGACGAGATAGGCGACCTCGCGCTCGAAGTCCAGCCCAAGCTGCTGCGCTTTCTGCAAGGCGGCGAGATCATGCCGCTCGGCGAAGCCCCGCGCAAAGTCTCTGTCCGCGTCATCGTCGCCACCAACCGCGACCTCGAACAGGACGTGCGCGAAGGGCGTTTCCGCGAAGACCTTTTTTATCGTCTCAATACTTTTGTCATCAAAGTGCCTCCCCTGCGCGAGCGCGCCGAAGACATCCCGCTTTTGGCTTCTCATTTTTTTGAAGAAACCTGTCGCCGCAACAAGCGCAGTCTGGCGGGAATCACGCCGGAAGCGATGGGCTATCTGGCGGGCTATTCGTGGCCGGGTAACGTGCGGCAACTGCGCAGCGAGATAGAACGCATCGTCGTCTTTGCCGAAGACGGGCAGACAGTCGGAGCCGAATCGCTCTCGCCGGACATCCTGCGCGCCGCCGCCACTTCTTCGCCCGTCCAGTTCAAACTGGATTTCTCAAAGCCTATCAACTTCAAAGAGATCATGCTGCACATCGAAAGGGAGTTGATCTCCGAAGCCCTTGCGCGGCACAGCGGCAATGCCACGCGCGCGGCTGAGCTGCTCGGCCTGCGCCGCCAGACCTTCAATTACAAGCTGCACAAATTCAACATCGCGCATCCGGAGCTTGAGCCTCCAACGGAAGAGTAATACCAGCCACTAAATCACACGAACCAAAAATTCTTTCGTCCGGTTTCGTGTGTCTGCGCGGATCGAAGCCTGTCATTATCTTTTAATGACAATTTGGTCTAAGCCTTTCTCTCATCCTCATCAACTGCAAAATTTTTTGCAATCGCTGTATACTCGCTATCACGGCTCCTAAAGTCTAACAGGCAAGCTATTTACACGTCTTATTAGCTCTCGCCGCACGCCCCGCAGCCGCAAAAAATCCGCCACCTCTCAACCTCTCCTACATTGCTCACCATAGCCTCTTAACTTGTTGAAGAGGTTGAGCTTGCCTACTGCTCGCAGGTACGCGCGCCCATGTGGCACGCTTATTGTTATAAGGAAGGGGCAAGAGAGACAGTATTTATTGTCTGATTTAACGAACCAGACTATCTTAAAAAAAACTTTTGAGGGGAATCGAAAGAATGAAGAAGCTGAAAAAGCTGTTGGCGATTGCATTGATGATGATGGTTTTGGGAGCAAGCGCTCCAGTTGTGTTGGCGGATGGGCCGGGCGAGACTCCCGGCGTCACAGGCCCGGGCGAGACTCCGGGCAAAACGGACGAGGGACCGGGCGAAACCCCGGGCCGGTTAACGTTAGAAATCATAATCACCCTCGCTACAAGTTTTGTAGCTTAGATGAGAAACAATCTTCGAGCGGTGAATATCTGGAGAGCGCGAGAGGAAAACTTACGTTCCTCATATCGGCGGCTGGCAGTTTCCCGACTTCCCGTCAATCTCTACAGCGCGCAAGCGCGGATGCAACGTCGAGCGGCCACGTTGCTGCACGGGATCAAAAGCGGATCAAGCCAGTGGGAG
>JACMLC010000054.1 GCA_014379795.1 Pyrinomonadaceae bacterium | reverse complement strand
AAGTTATCGAGAGCCACCGCGCCGACAGTTCCGTGCTTTGTGACATCCGGATACTCTGCATCGAGGTTGCGGCTCGTCTTCTTTGGCTGCTCTGCGTCCTTTTTTTCTTTCTCTTTGGCGCGCTGAAGCTCTTGCCATCTACGTTCGGTGCGGAAATATTCTTCCGAGACCAGCTCGACGCCTTTCTGTTTGGCAAAGGCTTCCGCGCCGTCGCCGATCAGCATCACATGCGGCGATTGCTCCATCACGAGGCGAGCGACGCTGACAGGGTTTTTGAGATGCTTGACGCCGGCCACAGAGCCTGCCTTCAAAGTCTTGCCGTCCATGATCGAAGCGTCAAGCTCTATCGTGCCTTCGCTCGTAAAGACAGCGCCTTTGCCCGCGTTAAAGAGCGGCGAGTCTTCCATGATTTTGATGGCGGCTTCGACGGCATCTAGGCTCGTGCCATCGTTCTTCAGAATATTGTATCCGGCGAGCAGAGCTTCCCTGAGCCGTGCGCGATACTCCGCTTCCATTTCCGGCGTCATGTTGCTTTTGACAATCGTGCCCGCGCCGCCGTGTATCACGAAGCCGAAATTTTGATTGGCCTGATGATTGGCAGGAGCAGCCTGCTCGCCCGCGCTTTTCCGGCTTGCCGCCTCATCTGAGGTTTTCAAGTTCTGCGTTTGCCCCGGGACGATGGTTAAGGCGAGGAAGCAAAGAAAGAAAACTGTAAGCCGCTCTATACGACGACGCATCTACAACCTCCGATTGATAAGCTCTGAAAGTATTCGCGTAAGAATCTCATCATAGCAAAAGCGGCGCAAGTCAGAACCGCCTGCGGTAGCGGGCGGGTAAACTAAGGATGAAGGATGAAGGGGATGCTATTAAAAATGTGATGGCTCACGTCTGAACAGCATGCCTTTCATCCTTCCGCCTTCATCCTTCATCCTTTGTTTGCTGCCTGCTCCAATACCAGTACACAGGTAAACCGAGCGCGATTAAAATCAGTCCTGTCACGGACTGCACGGGCGACGTGTACAATGTCATACCGAGCAGCCATCCTGCCGCCAGCAAAAACAGCGCTGGCACGACCGGATAGCCCCATGTCCGGTACGGTCTTTCCAATTCCGGCCTCTGCTTGCGAAACACAAAGACAGTCGCCGTCGTCAGCGCATAGAAAATCCACAAAGCGAAGATCGAATAATTCGAGAGCGCATCAAAAGAGCCGGACAAAGCCAGCGCGCCAGCCCACAAAGCCTGCATCAAGAGCGCGCCGACAGGAACGTGTGTGCGCTTTGAGAGCCGCGCCAAATTTTGAAAGAACAATCGGTCACGCGCCATCGCGTAAGGCACGCGCGCTCCCGTCAGGACTCCGACATGCAAGGTTCCGAAGGTTGAGCCGAGCAGGGCTGCTGCAATCAGGCTCACTGCCAAGGGGCCTAGAAATCTGCCTACCACAACAGTCGCAATCGAAGAATCAGGCGAGATGTCCGCAATCTCTGCGGGCGTCAGCACGTAAAAGTAAGCGATGTTGATGAAGATATAGAGCGCGCCCACAACCGTCATCCCGCCAATCAGCGCGAGCGGAATATTGCGCTGCGGATTCTTGACTTCGCCTGCCACCAGCGTCAGATCGTTCCAACCGTTATAAGCCCACAACGCGCCCAACATCGCCGCTCCAAAACCGGCCATGCCGCCACGCGCCGCTGCGTTCACATCCGCGCAACCGCTGCTTGCTCCCGTCAGAGCGAAATGCATCCAGTCGCCATCCGCAAACACAAACGCTCCGACGCCGACCGCCAGCACAAGGCAGATTTTCAGAGCCGTCAGGAGCGCGGCAATATTTCCGCTGACGATAACTGTTGCGCAGTTGATGAGCGTGACGATAGCAATCACTCCCAACGCAACTATTTGCAAATAGCCGAAAGAAAACTTGTAGCCGAACAGCGCGCTCGTGTAAAAGACCGTATTCAACGCGCCGCCTGTCAGAGCGTTGAGAAAGATCGCAAAGGCGACGCTCATCGCCGCCAAGCCCCCTGCACGCGCCACGAAGAACTGCATCCAGCCATACAGGAATCCCCAGCGCGGCCCGTAGGCTTCCCTCAGAAACACGTACTCGCCGCCAGCCCTCGGCATCATCGCCGCCAGCTCCGCATACGTCAGCGCGCCCGCCAGCGACAAAACTCCCGCAGCCACCCACACCAACAAAACTTTGCCCGGAGAGCCGACATTGCAAGTCATCACACGGGTCTTGAGAAAGACGCCCGTGCCGATGACATTGCCGATAACGATGGAGATGGCGGCGATGAGTCCGAGTCCGCGAATCAGCGTGATGTTCGAGGGCGAGAGTTTGCTCATAAGTCCAATGTCCAAAGTTCGAGTTTAAATAATTTTTTCCACTTCGACTATCTGGACTTATTGAAAATTATTGTGCCAAGCAAGCGGCGACAGCGATTTGATTAAGCAGCAATCACAAAATTTATAAACCGGCTAGACCATACAGCGACAACCACACAGCAGTTGAATGTCCACCGGCGAAACATGATGGAAAACTTTCCCCTCTCGCACATGAAGGACATCCAGCGTGTAGGGATTGAACACAACGACATCTTTGACGCCTTGCGAGAGATAGAACTGCGGGCCGATTTCAAGGTCTTTGGCTTCGTATCCCTTGCTTATCACCTCTATAACAGATTCGGGGACAAGCTT
>JACMLC010000536.1 GCA_014379795.1 Pyrinomonadaceae bacterium | reverse complement strand
GACCGAACAATTCGCTTTCAAAGATGCCTTCCGAAAGCCCGCCCGCGTTGACTGTCATAAGCGGCTGCGCGGCGCGGCCCGACGCGGCATGCAGCATTCGCGCGACGACATCTTTGCCCGTTCCATTCTCGCCCGTGATCAGCACGTTGGCATCGGACGGCGCGATGCGCGCGATCATTTCCAGGACGGGCTGCATGGCCTTTGATTCGGCGATCAAAGGCGGGCGCGGGCTGGCGCGCAGCAGTCGGTTTTCCGCTTCGAGGCGTTGCCCCTTGCGCAGCGCCTGCCCCAGCTCGATCTGCGTGCGCAGGATTGACAGAAGGCGCTCATTCGTCCAAGGCTTCTGCACAAAATCACGTGCGCCCCTGCGCATCGCTTCAACTGCCAGCTCGACGCTGCCCCACGCCGTCATCACCACCACCGGCAGTTCCGCATCCACCGCGCGAATGCTCGCCAGCAAATCAAGCCCCTCCTGCCCCGACGTAGTGTCGCGCGCATAGTTGAGGTCAATCAGGACGACATCAAAATCAGTTGTCTCTAAAGTTTTTAAGACCGCCGCCGGAGAGCTTACCGTCTCCGCCGCGTAGCCTTCGCCCTTCAGCAACAGGCGCAGCGCCTCAAGCACGTCCGGTTGATCATCTGCGATGAGAATTTGCGGCATGATTCAAAGCAAGAGCTAACAATTAATATGTCGAGCCTACGATTGTCCGCGCCTTAGCGTCAACACGCAAATTCGATTGAGCGTAAGATTATTTTAATTAGCCACAGAGGTCACAGAGAACACAGAGGCATAACGATTTCAAATTAAAGATTACGAAATTTCAAAATTGAAATGTTGTATTTGAGATTTGAAATCTCGAATTTTGAAAATCCTCTCTGTGTTCTCTGTGACCTCTGTGGCTAACTTTCTTTACTATTCCGGAAAGTAGCGATCCAGCAACGCGCTGGTCAGATTCCAGCGCAGTTGCCGCCGCTCGTCGCCGCCGAAAGTGTAGGAGACAAACCAGCCGATGTTGTGTTCCGGCAAGAGCATCATCTGGCTAATCGCTCCGTCATAGCCTCCGTTATGAAACACTGCCTGCTGGTTATTCTCAAAGTTCCGGAACAGACCGTAAGAGATCAGCGGAGATTCGCCGATGCTGCGCTGCTTGTGCATCTCTTGAAAAGTCGCTTCTTTCAGAAGTCGCGCGTTCCCGTAGCGTCCCTGGTTAAGCTGCGCGATCATAAATGGCGCCATGTCCGTCCCGGTTGTCAGAAGATTTGCGGCTGGCGCAGTCCAGAAATCGCCTGCCTCCGGCGACATGCGCTGGTACTCTCCGTCAACATAACGATAACCGACAGCCACATCCGCAGCGACGTTCGGCGCGAGCTGATACGGCAACAAGAAAGTGCTGCGCTTCATGCCGAGCGGTTGCAGGATATGCTTCTCGATGTATTTTTCAAACGGCTCGCCCGAAACTTCTTCGACGATAAAGCCCGCGAGCGATGCGCCGTAGTTGGAATACCGGAAAGGACCTACGGCCTTCGCGCGCGGCGGCATGTGCGCGGCCAGATTGTCGCCAAAAGCAACGCTATGATATTTGCCAAAGGTGAGCATTGAATCTACGCCCGCATCCGTGTCTACGAATCCGGCTGTGTGCGTCAACAGGTGTGCGAGCGTAACCGGCTCCGGAAAATTATCTTTGAGCTTGAATCGCTTGAGGTACTTATTGACATCTTCGTCCAGCTTGAGCTTGCCGCGCTCGACGAGTTGCATAACAGCCGTCGCGGTAAAAGTTTTAGAGACCGAATACGCGCGAAAGAGCGTGCTGTCTGGAAAGACCGGGCGCTGCTTTTCCAAATCGGAATAGCCATAGCCTTTCGTGAAAAATAGTTTTCCGTCTTTGACGACCGTGATGACCGCGCCGGGGATATGCAGCTTGTCCATCTGCTCTGCAAAGAATTTGTCCAGAAAAGCTTCAAGCTCTTTCGGGTCAGTCAGCCCCGCAGGCTTCTTGCCTGCTGCTTCATCAGAAATTCTCTTGAGCATCGTCTGCGCGTGCTCGAATTTCGGGTCAACCTCAACGGCTTTCCTGAACTGCTCTGCGGCCTGCTGCTTTTCGCCCTTGCGCAGGTGAAAATTCCCCAGACTGTCATACAGCACAGCCTCTTTCGGATGCAGCTCAATCGCCAGCCGCGCGACATCCATCGCTTTATCGAGGCGGTGCGCGACGCCCTCATTCGCCCAGTTGTTAGCGATCATGTTCAGAATCTTCGCGCTGGCGATGCCCTCCGGATTTATCTCCAAAGATTTTTTCATCAGCGCGCGCGCGTCATCCGTGGCGAGGATTTCCTTAACTTCCGATCTTTTATCGCCGACCGCGAGCAGGATGATGGCATAGTTGCCGACGGCGCGGTCAGAGTTCGGATAAAGCTCAGCCGCGAGTTTTGAAGCTTTGATGACTTCCATTCCGCCGGTCTGAAATTTGACAAGCTCCGGCACAAAGTTCGGATACACTTCCGCGCCGGAAAAACTCGTTCTGAGTTTCTGCGAAATCGCATCTATGTCCGCGCCGGGGGCGATATTGAGCGCGCGTATCTCCGCGCTCCAGGTCTTTTGCCAATCCTGATTCCACGCGCTCGCGGTCTTCTCGAACGCGTCGCTAAAGCGCAGCTCTTTCGGAAAGCCGTTGGCCGTGTGAGACATTTCCACATAATCGGCGAAGAAAGAAATCGCTCCCGTCTTGTGATAAGACTTGAGCCTCTCCGCGCCGTATCGCTCGCTTAATTTCTGCGCCATCAACGAGCCGATTTTAACGAAAGCCTGTCCGGCGACAGGATGCCGTCCATCCTTGATTTTCTGTTCCACTTCCGCAGGCGAAAGTTGTGAGGCTCTGTGATTGGCAATCTGGTCGAAGTAAGCGAAGGCTGCGGCTAACTCCTGCGCATCCTGCGAGAGCGGCTTCTGCGCCCTGTCATAATGCAGCATTCCATAATCAAAGACGCTCTGCATAGCCCTGTACAAATTTGCGTTCGACGCATCGCGCGTGTAGGCGCGAACTTCCCACGCTTCATCCATGATCAATTCGTACAGCCGCGAGATGTACGGTTGATAATCAACGCCCTCCTTATTACACGCCAGCGCAATCGCAAAATTTTCCGACGGCACGCGCATCAGTTCCGTAGACGTTCCCTTCTGCCCGCCGTCGTGATGCGCAGCGAAGCGACCATTGAGGGGAAAGAGCAGCCAGCCCATCCCGAAATCCCAGCTTCCGCCCTGATAAGCCGTGTAGCGCCCCTCGCGATTAGCAACGGGCGTGTACATCAAATCCACACTCTCTTTTGACAAGACCTTGCCGCTGCTGACGCCCTTCGCAAAGCGCAGCAAGTCCGGCACGGTTCCGCTCGCGCCGCCTCCGCCAAACCGCGTCGAGACATCTACGAACTCCGCGTTTCTGATTCTCCCGTCCACCAATTCATAACCGCGTGCGCGATTGGGAATCACCTCGCGCGGGTTATCCATAAACGTCTTGTTCATGCCCAAAGGCCGCCAGATGTGATTGCGCATGTACTCATCGAAAGGCTCGCCCGATGCGCCCTCGACGGCTGCGCCGAGCAGGTTGTAGCCGCTCGTCGTGTAAATAAATTTTGTTCCCGGCTCGGTTTCCAACGGATGTTTTGAGATGGCTTCGACGACCTCGCGGACGCTCTTGCGTTCGCTTCCGAGACCGGAACCGACCTGTCCGCCGCCTAGATGCGCGAGCAGTTGGCGAATCGTCACCGGCCATTTTTGTTTCGGATAATTTGGAACGTAAGTTTGCACCTCTGCATCAAGATTCATCTTGCCCTTTTCGACCAGCTTGAGCACGGCCATCGCGGTCATCGGCTTGGTGACAGAGGCGAGGCGATAAACAGTCTCTGCCGTCGCGGGAGTTTTGTGCTCAATATCCGCGTAGCCGTAACCTTTAGCCCACGTGAAATCGTCTTTGATAAAACCGATGCTGAGGCCGGGTATCTTGTCGGCCTCCATCTGCTTTTTGACGAACTCTTCAAAGACGCGAAGCTTGTCTGCATACTTGCCCGCCTCTACGTCTAGCGCGGTGAGCTTCTCCTGCGCCGACACTGTCGCGGACAGCGGCATAAATATTTGTCCGAGCAGCGCAAGTGAAATGAGCAGCGCAGTTAAATTTTGAAGTCGGCTTTTTGCGACGCATGATGTTGAATTGTGTTTCATAACTTTTTCTCCTCCGAATCGAAAAACGGCAACACTTGTCCTGAGCCTTGCTCCTGATGAATTTGAAACAAGGGCTTCGAGGGTTACTGTTTGTGCGCTTAATTAACCCAAGTTGCTGGTTAATAGATTGCCACTAGATTTAGCTAGTGGATACCTTGCATTACAGAAAGTTGGCTTTAGCCAAAAGATAATAAAGCCTCTTCCTTATAGCTTTAGCTTAAGTGATTCGGCTAAAGCCGAAAGCTAGGACAACCTTGATCCACTAGCTGAAGCTAGTGGCAATTTAAGCAAGCCACCAAAACATCTGTAACTGGCAATTTGGGTTAATTAAACTTCGGTCGTCTCTAAAATCATTCGTACCTCAGCGCGACTGTCGGCTCGACTCTGGTCGCGCGGCGCGCGGGGATGTAGCAGGCCAGCAGCGCAATCGCAATCAGCAACACAGAGATAGCGGCGAAGGTGTAAGGGTCTCTCGCGCTCAGGTCGTAGAGCAGCGCG
>JACMLC010000053.1 GCA_014379795.1 Pyrinomonadaceae bacterium | reverse complement strand
GGCGGCGGTGGTGTCGGCTACGGCGGTGGCGGCGGACGCAACGGCGGCGGCGGCGGCAACTCACGCTGGTAATCTCAAATAAGAGATAACCGGCGATTGCTTAACCCAGAGCGCTCCCGGCAACAACACGGTTCGCCGGGAGCGCTTCACTTTTTTTCTCACAGGTTACGAGCGCGCTTCAAACGAGGATTTGACCAAGACGCGAAAAGGAATAGATGAATTTTACTGAACTTAACCTCAAGGCCGAATTGGTTCGCGGCTGCGAGGCTCTCGGATATACCGAACCAACACCAATTCAAGAACAGGCGATTCCCGTCGTCCTGAGCGGCGCAGACCTGATCGGCTGCGCAGAAACCGGCACCGGCAAGACAGCAGCCTTCCTGCTTCCGATTATTCAAAGGATGATGGAGAGGCCGCGTCCCGGTATACGCCTGCTGGTTCTCGCTCCGACGCGCGAATTGGCTTTACAGATTGAGAGTAGCTATCGCGAGCTGGCTCCGAAAAAGAGTCCGCGCTGCGTCACGCTGATTGGCGGGACGGGATTGTCGCGACAGACCGAAGCTTTACGGCGCGGCGTCGGAGTCGTTATTGCGACACCGGGACGCCTGCTCGATCATCTTGAGCGCAAGGCGCTCGATTTCGCGCAACTGGAAGTGCTCGTGCTTGATGAAGCAGACCGTATGCTCGATATGGGCTTCTGGCCTTCGATTCGTCGCGTGCTGGCAGTGATTCCCGCCAAGCGGCAGACGCTGCTCTTTTCTGCGACGATGTCGTCGGCTATCGAAGAGATTGCGCGCTCGAACATGCGCGACCCGAAACTTATAGAAGTCAGCCCGCGCGGGCAGAGCGCCGTCATGGTTGAACAGGCGGCTTATCCTGTCGCGGCTGAATCGAAGACCGCTCTCTTGCTTGATCTGCTTGAGCGCGAGCGTGAAGATTACGACCGCGTGCTGGTCTTTACCCGCACACGCCGCGGCGCAGAGCGTCTGTCACATATTCTTCAGGCGCGCGAGCACAAGGTAAACCGGATTCATGCCGACCGCACACAGCCGCAACGCGAAGCTGCGCTCAGGGATTTTAAGAGCGGGCAAACGCGTGTGCTGGTTGCCACAGACATCGCTGCGCGCGGCATTGATGTCACAGCCATCTCGCATGTCATCAACTATGACGTACCCGCCGCGCCGGAAGATTACGTGCATCGCATCGGTCGCACAGGCCGTGCCGGCTTGAGCGGTCGCGCCATCACTTTTGTCGCGCCCGCCGAAGAGTTGTCCATGCGCGGCATCGAACGGCTCACAGGCCAAGCGGTCAAGCGCGTTCTATTGCCGGGTTTCGGCGGCACGCAAAGCTTGAGCACAGTAGCAGGCGGAGGCAGCCCCAAAACATTTGCCTCAGTCAGGCACGCCGCATCGAGCGGGCGCCGCTCGTTTCGTCCGCGACGTTCGAGATAAGCGTCACTGGCAAAATTTACAATCGTTGTATTTCACAATAAGTGTGACAACTTTAAAAGCTTAGAAGGAGAAAACCTGTTTGTCTAAAGAAGACTTGATTCCGGCTGAAGGCGTGGTGATAGATAAGCTGCCGAACGCCTTCTTCAAGGTTCGCCTTGAGGGAACAGAGCATTTTGTGACCGCGCAGATTTCCGGCAAGATGCGCAAAAATTTTATCCGCATTCTGGCGGGCGACCGCGTCAGCGTCGAATTGTCCCCTTATGACCTGACCAAGGGTCGCATCACATACAGGTATAAATAATAGTGTAGAGAGTTTGGAGTTCATAGAGTTTAGAGAGTTAAAAAAAACGCATTGACTCTATGAACTCCATAAACTCTCCAAACTCTCTGACTTTTAAAAGAGGAGTTTTATGGAAAAGCAAACCTTTGCAGTTGGTGATCGAGTAGAGAAGGTGTGCCTTGTGTGCGGCGGCGAAGAGCGCGGGCATGTGGTCGCTTCCGTCACGAAGCGCGGCCAGATTTCTCGTGTGGATTGCCCGAAATGCAGCACCCGCAGCTCATTCAAACGCGATGCGAAGCGCACGGGGCGTCGCGCTTCGGCTGATCCGGGCGCGCCTTATGACCGCATGCGTACATATCGCACGGGTCAAACCATGACGCACCCGACGTTCGGCATCGGAGAAGTGACTGCCCTTATCGAGCCGCAGAAGATTGACGTGCTGTTCGCGGATCGCATGCGCAGGCTTATCCATTCACGTGTTCAAGCGTAAAAAACGCAAAGCTCCTTCGTCAATAAAATCTCGCATGCTCGCTCATGATTGGGCTAGCACCGGCATGCCTTTGACGTTTCGCGCAGAGGTCATGCCCGGACGAGAGAGAGCGCGGCGCACCTACACGGTCGCGCGTGTGCTGGCGAACGGGCGAGTCGAATTGAGCGGGCTGTTCGGACAACACGGCGAGGCGGAGTTTGAATCCGTGCGATGATCCATTGCTGCCGCTCATGCACGCTATCATGCATATCTATGTTATAGTTACCAAGCGAAGTTAAACAGGCTGGACTTTAGAAAATATACTCTCGACATCAGGATTTCATTCCGTCTTTCTCCTTGTGCCGTCTGCTGTATTTACTACACGCGACTTGTTACTAAGGAGAATCCTGATACTTATCCCTCTAACACCTCAAGCTACGACCGACAACCGGCATCCGAATTTTTCATCTGTGTGGGCGCAGGAGACGTGTGTCTTCTTGCCGGAAATCCGTCTTGCCGTCGAAAGGGTTTTGAGATGAGAGTGCGTTGTCATAATTGCGAAAGGCACTTACGAGTGTGGGAGATGAAATGCCCTTCCTGCCATCGCTCGGCCATAGGCTGGTTACACCTGACCGTCATCACTGTTTGCGTCGCGACCTTCTTCTGTTACCTGTTCAGGGTTTTTTAAGAAGACATTCGTTGCAGGCATTAGTCCGTGAATTCACTTGCGTTGATAAAAATAGTATGGGGAAGAATCTGATGAGTAATAAAGCTAAAGGCAACGGACTCGGCACGGACACGGTTGAGGAGCAGTGGCCGGGAATAGATTCAAGATACAGGCTGATCATCGTCGCGGCTTTACGAAGCAAACAACTTCAGCGCGGCGCACTGCCACGCATCGTGGCAGACCCCTTGAAACGCAGAACTACCAGCATCGCTCTCGAAGAAGTCAAACAGGGACTCGTGCCCTTCACTGCCACTGATGAAGATACAAAGGCGAACGCGCCGGGAATTGATATTGAGAGCAGTGAAGGAAATTAAAGATCGCTACGATGAACGGACTGAAAGTTTACATCAACCCGGAGACCGCGAACGCCTTTAACGGAGGACGTGTGTTCTACAGCCGCCGCGAGGGCGGCCCGTATTATCGCTGGCGTTATGAAGAGGGGCTTGGGCAGTGGATATTTTCCCGTGCGCGTCCGTCAGAGTTTGCGCCCAAGGCGCTTTGCCTTGCGAACTGGAAAGATGTGCCAACGGCCTTACAGGTCAGGCTGGATGAACATTACATGGAATAAGCTCTCTCGATAGAGCGCAAGGTGAAAGCGCACACACCAATGCCCAAAGAAAATGTAGTTATCAAAAACCAGATTCTCGCAGCCCTTTCTCCAAAGGATTACAAGCGGCTGCTTTCCAATCTGGAATTTGTCCCGCTCCCCCTGGGCGAGATTCTTTATAAATCGGGCGACGTAATCGAATATGTGTATTTCCCCGGCGATGGTCTGGTCTCTCTGGTCACACACATGCACGACGGCACGACCATTGAAGTGGGACTTATCGGAAGAGACGGCATGGTGGGCATCCCTGTTTTGCTCGGAGACGACATTGCCTTTGAAGAGGCCATCGTGCAGATCGAGGGCAGCGCGGTGCGTATGAAATCAAGCCTGCTCAAAGAAGCTTTGAAGAGGAATCATAGCCCTCTGCTTACAGAGCTGCTGCTTTATACTCGCAGCCTGATGAAGCAGATCGCGCAGACTGCCGCTTGTAATCGCCTGCATACGGTCGAAGAGCGACTCGCGCGCTGGCTGTTAATGTCCCACGACCGGCAAGAAACCCACGAACGGCGGCTGACGCAGGAATTTATCTCCAACATGCTGGGGACGCGCCGGGCGAGCGTGGGCAGCGCCGCGACCGCTTTGCAAACACAAGGTTTGATTCACTACTCGCGAGGCCACATCAGCATCTTGAAAAGGAAAGAGTTGGAGGCATTTGCCTGCGAGTGTTATCAAGCGGTCAACGGTTCAAATGGCGCGCTCTAGTAGTGATAATTTGAATACGAGCGTTTTATATGCGCGTTATCGTACACAAGTGATATACTGCTTTTGAACAGCACCCCTCTCGACATCTGGATCGAGTTTCCCTTAACTCCCTCCTCATGCCATCTGTTTTTATTTCAATCGTAATCGTAAATAGAAATATCCGAAGCTTTGACGAGATTTGAAGATGGCAGGAAAAAGACAATGAAAATCTTATTATATAACCCCGATAACGGCGTGACGCGTAACTTCATGCCGCACCTCTGGATGTTTTTGCTTAAATCCCTGACGCCCGCAGGTCATGAAGTGCTCTTGATTGACGGCAACGCGCGCCCCATGAATGAAGCGGAGCTGGTCGAGTTCATTCTGCAAGAGAAGGTGGAACTGGTCGGCATCGGCGCCATGACGAGAATGGTTGCCAGAGCTTATCGCGTGGCAGACGCCGTCCGCGCCGCCGGAGTCAAGGTCGTGATGGGCGGGCCGCATGTCACGGAAGTGCCGGACGAGGCATTGGGGCGCGATGGCGGAATGCGTCATGCGGACGCCGTTGCGCTTGGCGAAGCGGATGAGACATGGCCGCTGATTGTAGAGGATGCTGCGCGGGGCGAGCTGAAAGAAGTTTACCAGCCGCAACGTGATGCCAAAGGCAATGATTTCAAGCCGAGCCTGCAACCTTATCCGACGATCCCGTGGGAGTCGCTCGCGCTCGAACAGTTCAGCCTCGTGCCGAAATTTTTGCGCCCGTTGATGAATCGCATGGGAGCCGGGTGGGGAACGTTTCATGTGATTCCGATTGAGACGGGACGCGGTTGTCCATACGGCTGCGAGTTCTGCACCGTCACAGGGTTCTTCGGCGACTCGATTCGCTTTCGCACGAACGAGAGCGTCGTGGACGAACTCTTGCGCCTGAAGGCGCGCGCGCAAAAAGAGCGCGGCCAGATCGCAGTCTTCTTTATAGACGACAATCTGGCTATCAATATCAAGCGCACAAAATCCTTGCTCCGCGACATCATCGAAGCCAAAGCGCAACTGCCGTGGGTCGCACAGATTAGCGCGAACCTCTTGCGCGACGAGGAACTCGTTGACCTCATCGCGGAATCGGGCGGCAAGTGGGTCTTTATCGGGATGGAATCAATAGACCCAGCCAACATGGCTGATGTCAACAAGAATTTCAGTAAGCCGGGAGAGTACGGCGTCGTGCTTGACCGTTTAGCAAGACGTAACATCTATGCGATAACTTCATTCATCTTCGGGATGGATAACGATACGACGGGAGTGGCCGACCGCACGCTTCAGGAAATTCGCAACTGGCCGCCGGGTTTGCCGGTCTTCGGCCAACTGACGCCCTTTCCGGCGACACCGCTTTATGACCGCTTGCAAAAGGCCGGACGCCTTGCGCGCCCGAAGCACTGGCTGGACTTCGCTCCCTTTGTGATGGCGCATGCGCCGCTGAAGATGACGATTGAGGAAGCGCGGGAAGAAACGCTTAAAGCGTGGGAAGCCTCGTACAACCCTGAGCGGAACGCAGCCGCGCTTGAGGCAATCAGTGACCAGTCCATCGTTTATCGCATCAGCCACCTCGTCGCGCGTCTCTTCTTTCGCGGCATCTACTTTCCGCAAATCGGCACGCGTGCGTGGCTCAAACTAATCTTTCAAAATCGTCGCACGATCTACGGCCTCGTCAAAGAGGGCGCGGTGGTGTGGCGCGGTGCGCGAAAGAAAAAGGCCGCGATGGAATTGCTGCCGCGCACGACCAGATGATGTTGGTTTCTGGAAAGAGGCACATGATGAAGGCGCTGTTTATCAACCCGGAATACCCGGACACTTATTGGAGCTTTCGGCACGCACTCACCTTCGAGGGCAAGCGTTCGGCGTTTCCGCCGCTCGGGCTTATGACGGTCTCTGCGCTGCTGCCGCGCCCGTGGCAGCGCAAGCTGATTGACATGAACGTCCGCACGCTGAAGTCTTCGGACATCGAGTGGGCGGACATCGTTTTTGTGACGGCGATGCTGGTGCAGAAGGATTCGCTGCGCGAGGTCGTCAAGCGTTGCAAGGCCTTAGGAAAGCGCGTCGTCTTGGGCGGCCCATACGTGACGACGAGCGTTGAAGACTTGTCCGAAGCAGACCATATTTTTCTCGGCGAAGCTGAAACGACTTTGCCCGAGTTCGTCAAGGATTTAGAGCGCGGCGAGGCCAAGCGCCTCTATCAGGCGAGCGAGCGTCCGCAGCTTTGCCTGACGCCGATTCCGGACTTCGGGCTGGTTGACCTCAAACGCTATAGCGCGATGAGCATACAGTATTCGCGCGGCTGTCCTTTTCAGTGTGAGTTCTGCGACATCATCGAAATCTACGGGCGCATTCCGCGCACCAAAAGCAACGAGCAGATGATCGCGGAGATGGACGCGCTGCGCGGCATCGGTTGGCGCGGCACGGTCTTTATCGTGGATGACAACTTCATCGGCAACAAGAAAAACGTCAAACGGCTATTGCCTGAATTGGAAAAATGGCAGGAGAGAAACGGAAATCCCTTTGACCTGCTCACAGAGGCGAGTCTCAATCTGGCTGAAGACGATGACCTCTTGGACGGAATGCGGCGCGCGCGTTTTCGCCGCGTCTTCCTGGGGATTGAAACGCCCGTCGAAGAGAGTCTCAAAGAGGCGAAAAAACCACAGAACATGCGCGGCAACCTGCTCGATTCGGTGAGAAAGATTCAGAGCTACGGGATGGAAGTGATGGCAGGCTTTATCGTCGGCTTTGACAACGACCCCGAAGACATCTTTGAGCGGCAGATCAATTTTATACGCGAGAGCGCGATTCCGCTCGCGATGGTTGGCCTGCTGACCGCGCTCCCTGACACGCAGCTCTGGCGCAGGCTCAAGCAGGAAGGAAGACTGCTGGCTGAAAGCTGCGGCGAAAATACCAGCGACGGGCTGAACTTTATTCCTAAGATGGACAAAGACCGGCTCATCGAAGGTTATCAGGTGATTATGCGTACCATCTACAGCCCGCGCGAATATTACCAGCGCGCCCTCGAATGCCTGAAGCGCGTGCCCAAAGACGGAGACATCCCGCATCGCTTCGGCTTCATCAGCGGCGCGATTGCGCTCTCGCGCATCGCCCTCGTGCTGGGCATCTTTGACCGCGAGCGGATGGAGTTCTGGCGTTACTTCCGCCGCGCCGCACGCGACCACAGGGAAAACTTTGCCGTCTCGATGCGACTGGCCGCGATGGGCTATCACTTTCGCAAATTGGCCGAGTCATATGGCTGATAAAATTTAACTCAAGCTGCCGGTTAAGCAATTGCCACTAGCTAAAGCTAGTGGAGAGATAGCACAACAATAAGTTGGCTTGAGCCAAAATATAAGTCGAACTTCCTCCTTACTGCTTGAGCTTAAATGATTCGGCTAAAGCCGATTGTGAAGCCATCCTTGTCCACTAGCTAAAGCCAGTGGCAATTTAAAAACCCTAGCAGCAAATTTCTTTTTGGCTCTTAATTGACACGGTTTTGATAAAGCTTGCTCTGCTTGCCAGCCGCCCTGAAAATGTTGCATTATATCGGGCGTTCATTCCTTCTCTCGCGCATCAACGGTGATGCGCCCCGCGCCTCGAAAAGCGTTGGCGGCGGCGTTTGGATAGTACGAGAGCAGGCTACATTTAACCGACAGAAGCCGCTCTTTCAAGCAAGAGCATCCGAACCGAGAGCCTTCGCTGCGACCGTGACACCGAAGATGAGCTTTGATTCGAAGCTTCTCAACAGACTCCAAACTAAGGGAGAGGAAAAACTTTAATGTCAATCAAACTTTACGTGGGCAATCTGTCGTTCCAGACTTCGAGCGAAGATTTGCAGCAGTTGTTCTCACAGGCTGGCACGGTCGAGTCCGCTTCGGTCGTCGAAGACCGCGAAACGGGTCGCTCACGCGGTTTCGGCTTTGTCGAGATGGCGACCAAAGAAGAGGGCGAAGCTGCCATCCAACAGTTCAACGGCAAGGAAGTCAATGGCCGCAACCTCAACGTCAATGAAGCCAGACCGCGTGAAGATCGCGGCGGTCGCGGCGGCGGCGGCAATCGTGGCGGCGGCGG
>JACMLC010000535.1 GCA_014379795.1 Pyrinomonadaceae bacterium | reverse complement strand
CTGCCCGCAGAAGTCTTGAATGAGCTGCAACCGTTTTTGGACAGGGAAGAGCAGGCACAGGATGTCAAAGCGGAGACGCGCCGCGAGCTTTGGAAAACCATCATCGCAGCCAGCATCGCTTTCGTCCTTTTTATCATGATGCTCGCCCAAGTCGGCGCGAGCAGGTTTAAGGTCGGCGGCGTCTCTGCCGAGATCGCTTCGAGCGAAGGACCCGACCATTATCAAAAGGGCATGGAATGGATTCGCAATAACGTTCCGGCGGGCGAGCGGATTTTTAACACTGATTGGGACGATTTCCCCCGCATGTTTTTTTACGACCCGACGCACTCTTACATCTCCGGGCTTGACCCGACTTACCTGCTCGATAAAAATCCTGAGCTGGCAAAGCTCTACGAAGAAGTGACCTTAGGACGCATTGAGAATCCGGCTGAGATCATACGCAATCGCTTCGGCGCGCGTTATGTTTTCTCCGATAAAGAAGACGTGCACGATGACCTCTATGCGAAAGCGATGCAGAGCGGATGGTTCGAGCAGGCTTACGAGGATGACGACTGTGTTATCCTGCGCATCCGCGACCAGCAGGGCGAGCCGCCGCCCGAATCTTTAGAAGACGATGCGCCCGACGATGGCGCGAGTGATGAAGAAGGCGACTTGCCGCCGGAAGAGGAAGAGAAGCCATAAGCTTTTTTTAAGCACGCGGCAGCGATGAAAAACATGAAGAGAAAGATCTTGCGGCCTGTCAGCATCAGCCTCGCGCTGCTTGCGATAGCATTGTCTTTATCCACCGGCTGCGGGAAGGGCGATTCACAAAGCTCGCAGCCCGGAGCCGCTTCATCTCAATCTCCGAAGAAGACGCAAACTCCTTTCGAGCGCGATCTGGATTTTGTGCGGACGAGCCGGTTCAAATATGTCTTCGTCTTCTCGCGCACGGACGGCGGCGTCTTTGATAAAGAGAGCATTGATTACCTCAAAGCCAACTCGCCGCAAGAGACAAACCAGTGGGTCATCACGGACGATAAACGCTACGCCATCGCCGGGACGCATTTCGAGTTCAAGCCGGAACACTTCGACGCGCTCGGCAAGAGATTCAAAATCGAAGATTACTCAGGAAAGTGATGAGTGATGAGCGCACCGGCAATTTAGAATTCAATCGCGGCGCTCTCTTTAACCATCACGACGTGGCTGTCCGTGCCGAAATCGTCCAGCGTTTCGTTGTGATGAGCGATGATCTGCGTCGCCGTCAGAGTCTCTGTATCAACGGTCATGTGCGCGTCTTTCGCCAGCGTCACATCGTAGCCGCGCGCGACCGCGCTGCGGCAAACAGTATCAATGCAGAATTGCGTGCGGCAGCCAGCGATGACCAGATGCTCTATGCCGCGCGTCTTCAATTCGTCTTGCAGCGAAGTCTCATAAAACGAATCGCAGGCGCGCTTGCGAATCACGGTCTCTCCGTCCTTTGGAGCGATGGCCGGGTGAATCTCCCAACCGGGCGAGCCGGGATAAAGACGCCCGCCTTCCTCTTCGCCGTCGTGTTGAATGTAAATGACCGTTGCGCCCGCCGCACGCGCCTTCGCGAGCAGTTCGTTGATACGCTTCAAGACTTCATCGCTGCCAGCAGAAGTCGGCTGCGACCAATCCACGACGCCCGCTTGAGTGTCAACCACGAGCAATGCTTTTTCTGTGCTCAAGCAATTAACTCCTTATCAATCCGATGATGGAACCAGCACGAGCTTGCCGAACTGCGCGCGGTCTTCCATCAATTCGTGTGCGCGCACAGCTTCATAGAGCGGCAGGGTCTGGTCTATGACAGCGCGAATCTGGCCGCGCTCAATAAATTTCATGGCATCCAGCATTTCCGCTTTCGAACCCATGAACGATCCTAAGAAAGTCAGGTGGCGATAAAAGAGCTGGCGTATGTCCGTGCGCGCGTCAAAGCCGCTGG
>JACMLC010000534.1 GCA_014379795.1 Pyrinomonadaceae bacterium | reverse complement strand
TCGTCTCCCTTCGGAGACGGAAAACCACCGGCATCGGACGTAGGGTTGCGGCCTTCAGCCTTACCCTACGCTATATTGTTCGTCGCTTTCAGCGACAAAACAAAAAGTGTCCAGACTTCAACTACTCACGATAATCTTTACTGCTTGCCCGATTTCCTTGCCCCGTAGCGCTTCACAATAACTCACGCGGCGCGGCACGCTCTCTCTGCGTCTAAGCTTTACGGAAATCCTCTGCTATACTAGCGAACGCATCTTTCGCAGGAGGAGCTTGGCCTGCAACCATTTTCCGGAAGCGTGAATCATGAACAATAATGATTTACAAATGAGTTTTTATGGAAGGCTCTAATATTACCGTTGCCGTCGCTTTTCTGGCTGGCCTCGCGTCGTTTCTCTCGCCGTGTGTGCTGCCGCTCGTGCCCGGCTACGTCTCTTTGATTTCGGGCGTCTCGATTGATCGCTTGAAGGGCGAAGGGGCATCGAAATCATCTGCGCGCCGCGCTGTCATTCTCAACTCGATTGCTTTTAATGTCGGCCTCTCGATGATCTTCGTGTCGCTCGGGGCGGCAGCCGGATGGCTCGGCGCATCCATCCTGAATAATATCTGGCTGCGCGTTATCGGCGGGCTGGTGATTATCGGTTTCGGGTTGCAGCTTATCGGCCTCTTAAAGATCGGCGCGCTTTATAAGGACACGCGATTTTTCTCGCAGCAGAAACCACGCGGCATGCTCGGCTCGTTGATGCTGGGGATGGCATTTGCCGCAGGCTGGACGCCGTGCATTGGGCCAATCCTCGGCGGCATCATCGGCCTCGCGGCCACCAGCGGCGGATGGAAGAGCGGTCTCTATCTCTCGTCCTTCTATGCTGCGGGGCTGGCCGTCCCGTTTCTTTTGACCGGGCTAGGCATCAACCAGTTTTTGGGATTCTACGCAAAGTTCCGCAAGCACCTGCACAAAGTGGAAGTTGTCTCAGGCGTGATACTGATTCTGATAGGGGCGGTCGTGGCGCTTGGCTTGACGACCAAGCTCAATAGCACGGCGCTCGCCGGAATCATACCCAACGCGGAGGCTTGGGTTGAATCTTGGAGCAAGAAAAACGGAGGCGCGTCAGGCACGCCGCAACCGGTTAAGACTAAGGCCGCACTGACGCCCGCGCCGGACATCGAATTTCAAACGCTTGAAGGACAGCAGTTTCGCCTGAGCAGTTTGCGCGGGCGCGTCGTCGTCCTCAATTTCTGGGCGACGTGGTGCGTTCCCTGCCGCGCAGAGATTCCGGAGCTAAATGCCATGCAGCGCGATTTGGACGCCAAAGGGCTGACCATCGTCGGCGCGGCGTTGGACGACACGATGGATCAGGTCAAAGATTTTCAAAACGACATCAAGCAGGAATACACAGTGCTGCACGGCGATGCGGGCATCAAACAACAGTTCGGCGGCATCCCAAGCCTGCCGACTACCTATATCATTGACCGTGATGGAAACATACGCGAGAAGATTATCGGAAGCCGTGACCGCGCAGGGTTCGAGAAATTCATCAAACCATTGCTGGATGAAGCCCCCGCGACGGCGAGGTTACGCTTTGTTCATCAAAGCTTACTGCATGAAGAAGTCCCGCTTGATAACTGATGGCTGACCGACAGCAGCTATAAAAAATCGCTCAGGAGTGTTTGCTATGAAAAGATTTTTCATTCTCGCCATTTTAGTCTTTGTGCTTGCACCCGCCGCTGCGGTGCGCGCGCAGCATGAATACTCGCCGCTTCAGGAAAAGACGGTCAATTACAAGGACTGGACTTATAAACGCCTGGGTGACAGCAAAGAGATTAATTTGCGCTCGTTCGTGCAGGGCAAAAAGCTCGTGATGGTCGTCTATTTCGCTCCGTGGTGCGGCAACTGGAAGAACGAGATGCCGGTCGCTGCCCGGCTCTATGAAAAGTACAAAGCGGATGGCTTTGAGGTCATCGGCATCAGCGAGTACGGGACGCTCGACGAAGTCAAAAGCTGTTTCGGCGAGAAGGGCGCGACCTATACCATCGTCACCGAATCCGAATCGAAAGAAGCGCGCGACAAAACCACGCATTACGCTTATCGCCAGACCACAGGCGACACGCGCAAGTGGGGTTCGCCCTGGAATATTTTCATGGAGCCGTCAAAGCTGACCAAGAGCGGCGACGTGCTCATGGAAAAAGCATGGGTCGTCAACGGCGAGTTGATCGAGGCGGATGTCGAAAAGTTCATACGCGAGCGTCTGGGCTTGGACGCCGCCAAAACCACGGCGGCAGTTAACGCTTCAACTAATTCAGACACGCCCTGCGAGCCTCTCAAGTTAGACACCGCAGCCGTCAAGAAACCCTAAAAGCAGGGGGAAGGGGATAGGGGGTAGGGTGTAGTTCAAGAAAGTTCTTGCTACACCCTACCCCCTACACCCTTTCTTTTAGCGTCCGAATCATCCTGCCGAGCATCCTGCCTATTTCTTCTGTGCGCGCGAGAGTAACATCTATTTGCGATTGAGTTATGTATTCCAGCTCTTTGCGCGATGATAAGATGGGTTTCTACTTCCTTCAGGGACCCCTGAGCCACTGTGAGGAATTGTAGATATTCCTTACGCCCCCCTCGACCATAACCCTCTGCAATATTTGCCGGAATTGAAACTACCGCACGGCGAAGCTGCGATGTCAGCCCGTATATTTCATCTTTTGGGAAAGTCCGACTCAGCTTATAGCACTCCACCACCAGATCAATAGCTTTCTGCCAAACTTTCAGCTCTCTATAGCTCTCCAACATTTTCCGCTCCTCCACTACCGCTATTCCTACACCCTACACCCTTCCCCCTATACCCTAGTTGATTACGTCCGGCCATTCATCCTGTGTCATAAAGGGAATCGGCGAGGCGTGATGGACGATCATGCGCCAGCGTCCATCCGTGCGGCGAAAGATGTTTGTCGCCTGTGCGGCGGCGGCGGCTAATCCCTCTTCCATCATCAATGAAATAGTCTCGACACAAGAGACCCATGCGACATCATGCGAGACGGTGATAATCTCGCTGCCCGCGGCGATGGACATGGAATTGGGTGACCCGAAGATAACGAGCCAGCTTTCGCGTATGCGCTCGTAACCGATGAGGGCTTCGCGTCCCGGATGGATGCAGACTGCGGCGGGGTCGTCCGCCCAGACTTCATCCATCTCGCCGATCTCCGCCGCGTTCATAGCCATGTAGAAACGCTCGTTGGCTTCGCGCACTTGCTGCTCGTCTGACATGTGTCGGTGTTCCTTTCCGGCTCACACATTAGCACACAGCTTGCGCGCGATTCACTTTCGGCTGAATGAATTTAATCACTCAAAAGTCAGGGCGAGATTCCGCTCCTTTTGAATCTCCCCAACTCTGCCAATGTCTTTGCTTCTGCGGGCACATATTCCCAGTGCCAGGGTTCGCCGCTGACTGTTCTGATAAAACCGAGGCGAGGGCCGTTCATTTTAAGCCAGTCGTAGATCGGATCGCCGTCAAATTTATCATGATGAGTATTAAGATCAAACGCCTGCCCGTGCTGGTGGTCTGACCTTCCCGGCTTTGCCGCCGGATTTCCTTTGCCAGCCTCAAACAGACGGCGGAGGTTTGCCTGACGCGCGAAGGTGCGAAAGGCGCTCTCGATAGCCAGATTGATGTTGTCCTGCAAGGCTTCATCCTTCAGCTTAAGATACGCATCGAGACTATCAAGAGTGATTTGCTCCATTTCGCCGCCTGTCCCGACAATATT
>JACMLC010000533.1 GCA_014379795.1 Pyrinomonadaceae bacterium | reverse complement strand
GTAGCCAAGTGGTAAGGCACCGGTCTTTGGAATCGGCATTCGTTGGTTCGAATCCACCCGCCCCAGCCAATATTTAAGCCCCAAGTTCCAAGTCCCAAGTCTCAAGTCCTGCTGATGGCTTGATGACTTGAGACTTGGGACTTGAGACTTGAGACTTTTATGGGAACAACCGGCGGCATCAAGGTCTTTTCCGGCAACGCCAATGTGAAGTTGGCGGAGGAGATTTGCCACTATTTGAGCTGCGATCCGGGACGCGCCATCTCGGAGCGTTTCTCGGACGGCGAGTTCAATTTTCAGATTGACGAGAACGTGCGCGGCGGCGATGTCTTTATCGTGCAGCCGACGTGCCCGCCGACGGACGCGAATCTGATGGAGCTGCTCGTGATGCTCGACGCTTTTCGCAGGTCGTCGGCAGAGCGCGTCACGGCTGTCATTCCGTATTACGGCTATGCGCGCTCGGATAAAAAAGATCGCCCGCGCGTTCCCATCTCGGCCAAGCTGGTAGCGAACCTGATTGCCGTGGCCGGAGCCAATCGCGTGCTGACCATTGATTTGCATGCGTCGCAGATTCAAGGCTTCTTTGACATCCCTGTGGATCACCTGTACGCCGCGCCCGTCATGATCGGGCACTATCAGGGAAACCTGATGCCGAACTTGACGGTGGTTGCGCCAGACACTGGCGGAGCGGAACGCGCACGCGCTTATGCCAAGCGTTTGAACGCAGAGCTGGCCTTGTGCGACAAGCGGCGCGAGAAGGCGAACGTCGCCGAAGTGATGAACGTGGTCGGAGACGTGCGCGGGCGCAGTTGTTTGATTGTAGACGACATGTGCGACACGGGCGGCTCGCTGACCAAAGTCGCGCGCGCTTTGAAAGAGGCCGGAGCCGAAAAAATTCACGCTTGCTTTACGCACGCGGTCTTGTCCGGCAACGCCGTCGAGAAACTGGCCGAGTCCGACATCGAACAGATCGTGATTACGAACACGATTCCCTTAAACGGGCGCGCGTGCGAGATGGAGAACGTTAAAATTTTAAGCATCGCTCCGCTGCTGGCGAAAGCGATCAAGTCGATCCATGAGGAAACAAGCGTTTCCTCGCTCTTCGTCTGAAGGGCAAAGACAATCAATCCTAGGTCCCAGGTCCTGAAGTCCCACACGCGGGACTTGAGACCTGGGACTTCGGAACTTGGGACTTTAATTTTAGAGAGCAAATATCATGGCAGAAAAAGAGACAATCACCGTCCGCGCGCAACTGCGTGACGGTCGTGGCAAAAATGATGCGCGCCGCGCGCGTGTTGATGGAATGGTTCCGCTCACAGTTTACGGTGGCGACGGCGAGCCTTTGGCCGTCATCGCGCCGCTCAGAGAACTGGCGGCTATCCTGCGTTCCGATTCGGGGCAAAATACGATCTTCACGATTGATGTTGAGGGCGTCGGCCCGAGCGAAGTCATGTTCCATGACCGGCAGCTCGACCCCGTGCGCAGTCGCCTGATTCACGCGGACTTGAAGCGGCTGGTCAAAGGACAGAAGATCGAAGTCACCGTGCCGATACACCTGACGGGCGAGCCAATCGGCGTGCGCGAAGAGGAAGGCCATCTCGAACAGGTCTTGCGCGAGATAGACATTCGTTGCGACCCGCGCAACATTCCTGATTCGATTGATCTCGATGTGTCCCATCTAGGCGTCCACGACGTGCTGCATGTCTCGGACATTCCGGCGGATGAAAACATAGAGATTCTCGAACCGGCAGAGTCCGTCGTCGCCACTGTCGGCATCGTGCGCGAAGAGCCTGTAGAGGCGGCTGTCCCGGCTGAAGGCGAAGAACCGGCTGAGCCTGAAGTTATCGGCAAGGGCAAGAAGGAAGAGGACGAAGACGAGAAGTAAAAAGGCAAAAGGTAAAAGGCAAAAAGAAGAAATTTGCGTCTTTACTTTTGCCTTTTGCCCTTTACCTTTTACCTTATGCTTATCGTTGGTTTGGGAAATCCCGGCGCGCAGTATGAATGGACGCGCCACAATTTGGGCTTCATGCTCGTTGACAGGCTGGCGCGCTCTGCGGGCGCACAGGTCAAGCGCACGGAATGTCGCGCGCTGGTCGGGCAGGCAGAGCTTGAAGGCATCAAGGCCAAGCTCGCCAAGCCGCAGACTTACATGAACCTGAGCGGCGAAGCGGTCGCGTGTCTCATCTCGAAGCGAGATGAGCGGCTCGCTGCCATCAAAGAGCTAATCGTCATCAGCGATGATCTGGCTCTGCCTTTCGGGACGATACGCCTCCGGGCGCGCGGCTCTGCGGGCGGGCACAACGGCTTGAAATCAATCATCGCCGCGCTCAGGACGGAAGAGTTCATGCGCCTGCGCATAGGGATTCAACCGCCGCACCCTTTGAACGACGCCAAGCGTTTCGTGCTCGAAGAGTTTCCCAAAGCCGCGCGCGATGAAATCGAAAAAGTTTTAGAGCGAAGCGCAGACGCGCTCCGCGCCGTCCTCAGAGACGGCATTGAAAAAGCAATGGCAACATACAACAGTGATAAGTGATGAGTGATAAGTGATAAGAAAAAGCTTTTAGTTTTATCTCATCACTTATCACTCATCACTTATCACTGTTCTTACACCTTCTTGCTTCCATCATGAAGCTAGACATCCAAAAGGAGGATGAATTTTGGCTGGACAAAGAATTTACGAAGTGATGTTCATCGTAGACCCGGACGCGGTCGCAGATGATGTCACGAAGTTGAGTGAAACCCTGCAACAAACGATTACGGATCTGGGCGGCGCGATTACCAAGAATGAAGATATGGGACGGCGCACGCTGGCTTATCCGATTGGCCGTAAAACCGAAGGTCATTACGTGCTGTTCGAGATCGAAGGCTCCGGGCGCGAAATCGCAGAGCTTGAGCGCCGCATGCGCGTCAACGATCAGGTCTTGCGTTACATCACCGTGCGCGTAGACGAAGATCGCCAGCGCGCGGAGAAGTTCAAGACCAAGCGCGCGAAGAAAGCCACACGGCGTTCGGGCGGCGGCTTTGCCGCTGCGAAAGCCGCTGCTGCCGCGAAAGCGGCTGAAGAGGCCGGAGAAGCCTAAAGACCCTTCGCTCCAATTGGCTCGGAAAGCTGTTCGGCTTTGCTGCCGATTCGCTAAACGCGCCGGTTGTTCGAGCGTTTTGATGAGAGGATTGAAGAAAGATTATGTCAAGTAATTATGAGGATCGTGATCGCGGCGGGTACGAGCGCGACGATAATGACGATAGAGGAGATCGCGGCGGGCGCGGAGGCGGGCGCAGCGGTGGGCGGCGCATGCATCGCCGCAAGGTGTGCGGCTTCTGCCGTGACAAGATTGACCTGATTGATTTCAAGGATGTGAAGATGCTGCAAGGCTTCATTCCCGAGCGCGGCAAAATCCTGCCGCGTCGAATCTCCGGCTCATGCGCGACGCATCAACGCATGCTGGCCGAAGCTATCAAGCGCGCACGCAATATCGCGTTGCTGCCTTACGCCACAGATTGATTCAGAAGGAGGAATGGATAAGAGATGGCAAACACAAACGTCCTCCTGCGGGAAGACATAGAGGATTTGGGAGCGCGCGGCGAGATCGTCCGCGTCAAAGCGGGCTACGCGCGCAACTATTTGTTGCCGCGCAAGCTGGCAGTCCAAGCCACCGCCAGCAACGTCAAGCAGATTGAGCAGGAGCGCGCCGCGCTCTTGAAGAAAGAAGCTAAAGAGCGTGGCTCAGCCGAAGGACAGGCCGAGCAGATGCGCAAGCTGAGCCTCAGCTTTGAGCGCAAAGTCGGCGAGCACGGCATTCTCTACGGCTCAGTCACTTCGATGGACATCGCGGAGGCTTTGAAAGAAAAGGGCTACGAGATTGACCGTCGTCGCATCAACCTGCGCGAAGCGATTAAAGAGACAGGCGAATTCACGGTGGGCATCCGCCTGCACCGTGATGTCAACTTTGACCTTCCGGTCACGGTCACCGGCGAAGGCGGCGCGCAGACTTCCGGCGCAGCAGCAGCGAATGCCGCTAAAGATGATGAAGCCGCAGCCGCAACCGAAGAGACCGCCGCCGGTAATGAGGAAGCGGCTGTCCGCGAAGACAATGCTGAAGGCTCGCCGGAACCCGGCGTCGAATCGGAAGCCGCCGTCGAGTAGCAAACTTTTTTCGGCAGCCGAGGTCAATAGACTTCTCTGGCGAGAAATAACCGTCCACGAAGCCACGCGAATAGCATCGCTCTCAAGCTTTCTTTCGTTTGGCTTCGTGGACTTTTTATTCTGTTTCTCGTTCGTCGTTACAAAGAACAAATTTTACAACACAAAACACTAGATATTGGATCAGTTTGCAGGTTCTGGAAATAAAAAGTTCATATCAGTTGCTGCGACTATGGGTTTGATTTGGGCTGGCGGAAGTTTGAGGGGTTTTAATGGTTCATAGCCGATAATATTTTCATCGTAAGGATTGAACGAAGGCCGCGTACATTCGGGAGCATTCAGCTTTAGGTCTGCTTCGCTAGGCGGCAAATAGTCTATGGCTTTATTGATAGACACATCAACAGAGACGCCAATAAGAAAAGCAAGAAGAGCGGAAATGAGGGAAACAGTAAAGCGTCTCATGCGGCAAGATTATCACTTGTCTAAAAGGTTTACAATATCCCCAATCTTCTAGACTAAACACTATGCCGCATTGAAGCCGCGCTCTGTCATGTAGTATAGTGCGCGACTGCAAGTCGCGCCGGTCAAAAGGAGTGCGTCCGGCGGTCTTTTTCTTTATCCGCAAATTTCAGAATCTTCATTAACGAATTCATTTTCGCGAAAGTCTAAAGATGGCATTTCCCGCTGATTCGGCACGCGACCAACTCATCGAACGGCCTCTGCCGAGCAGTCCCGACAGCGAGCGCGCCATCCTCGGCGCGATCATCCTCGACAACGGGCTTATCAATCAGGCCATAGAACTGCTCAAACCCGAAGATTTTTACGTCTCATCGCATCGCCGCGTCTTCAACGCGATGATTACGCTCTTCGAGCGCGGCTCTGAGATAAATCCGATTCTCATCGGCGAAGAACTCAGGCGTGACGGCGCGCTCGAACAGGTCGGCGGCATCACGTTTATCACCAACATCACCTACGGGCTGCCGCACTTTGTCAATATCGCGCACTTTGCCAAGGTTGTCGCCGACCGTGCGTTGATGCGCAATCTCATCAAAGCCTGTAACAAGACTATCAGCGAGGCTCTGGAAGAAGAGGACGAAGCGGAAGTCATCCTCGATCACGCGGAGGCAGCGATTTTCGCCTTAGCCGATGCCCGGACACGGCAGGGCTTCTCGCACGTCAAGCCCGTCGCCGACCACCTTCTGGAAAAAGTGCAGGAGATGGCCGGGCGCTCTGCCATGCTCACGGGCTTGACGACCGGCTTCAACGATCTCGACGCAATGACTTCCGGCTTGCAGCCAGCGGACTTAATCATCGTCGCGGCCCGCCCGTCAATGGGAAAAACGAGTCTCTGTCTGACCTTAGCGCAGAACGCGGCGATTCAGGCGCAGGCGGTGGTGGGCGTCTTCTCGCTTGAGATGTCCAAGGAATCGCTGGTCATGCGTATGCTCTGCTCTGAAGGGCATGTGGACGCGCATCGCTTTCGCAGCGGCTTTCTCTCGCGTGATGAGTGGGCGCGCCTAGCCGGTGCGCTCGGCACGCTCGCGGATGCGAAGATTTTTATAGACGACACGCCGGGCATCTCTATCCTGGAGATGCGCGCCAAAGCGCGTCGCCTTGCGGCGGAGCAGAAAAAGCTGGACCTGATTATCGTGGACTACCTGCAACTGATGTCCGGCTCGTCGCGCCGCGTCGAGTCGCGCCAACAGGAAGTCTCGCAAATCTCGCGCGAGCTGAAGGGGATGGCTAAAGAATTAAACGTCCCGCTCATCGCGCTCTCGCAGCTCTCGCGCGCGCCTGAGAATCGCACAGACCATCGCCCGCAGCTCGCGGACTTGAGAGAAAGCGGATGTTTAAGCGGCGAGAGCCTTGTCACGATGGCTGACAGCGGCGCACAAATTCCGATTAAAGAGCTGGTCGGAAAATCCGGCTTCGCCGTCTGGGCATTAAATGAAAGGACTTGGAAGATCGAGCGCGCGATTGTGAGCCGTGCTTTCGCGACAGGAATCAAGCCTGTCTTTCGTTTGATCACGCGGCTCGGGCGCACGATTCGCGCGACCGGCAATCACAAGTTCTACACCTTCGACGGCTGGAAGCGTTTGGATGAAATGAAGGTTGGAGAGCGTTTGGCCTTGCCGCGTGTTCTGAACAGTCCTGCTTCCCAATCTATGAGCGATGCAGAGCTTGCTTTGCTCGGTCATCTGATTGGAGACGGTTGCACGCTTCCGCGCCATGTCATTCAGTACACCACGCGCGAAAAGGATTTGGCTGAACAGGTGGCATCACTGGCGAGCGAAGTCTTTGGTGGTGAAGTAAAGCCACGCATCAATCCAGAAAGACAATGGTATCAGGTCTACCTAACCTCAACGAGACATCATACGCATAATGTGCGAAGCGCAGTCGCTGAGTGGCTTGACGAGCTTGGCGTTTTCGGTTTGAGGTCTTACGAGAAATTTGTGCCGCGCAAGGTCTTCGAGCAGCCTGAGAAGGCCATCGCATTGTTTCTGCGCCACCTGTGGGCGACTGACGGATGTATCTGGGCAGATGAGAAAAAGGGGAAACATCATCCGGGAATCTACTATGCTTCAAGCAGCGAAATGTTGGTGCGCGACGTTCAGTCCTTACTTCTGAGGATTGGTATCAACGCCAGCATTCGACAAATATCACAAGCAGGAAAAGGAAGAAATCAGTTCCACGCTATCGTCAGTGGGAAGGCCGATATTGAAAAGTTTATTAACTTGATTGGCGCGGTTGGAGAATATAAGACTGACGCTTTGAAAAGAGTGCAGCGTTTTATGTCTGAAAAAACCGCTAATGCTAATCGGGATGTGTTGCCTTACTCGGTTTGGAGGAAGCATGTTATTCCGTCTATGAAAGAGAATGGAATCACTGCTCGCCAATTGGCGGCTGGCCTTCAGATGTCGTATTGCGGAAACACTCTCTACGGGCAGAATATCTCACGCGCCCGCGCTGCTCGCGTTGCAGAGATGGTTCATTCGGAAGCCCTCACACGCCTTGCGCAGAGCGATGTTTACTGGGATCAGATTTCGTCTATCCTTCGAGAAGACGAAACGGAGGTGTTTGACTTAACCGTTGAGGAAAACCACTGTTTTGTTGTGAACAACATTGTTGTTCACAACAGCATAGAGCAAGACGCAGACGTAGTAGCTTTTATCTATCGCGAAGAGCAATACAATCGCACGGAAGAGAACGCGGGCATTGCCGAGATTATCGTCTCGAAGCAGCGCAACGGGCCGACGGGCACAGTCAAGCTGGCGTTTTTGAAAGAGTTCACAAGGTTCGAGAACATGTGGCGCGAATAAGTTAGGTTCGAGTTTAAAATGATGTCGAGTGTTGATTTGATAAACGACGAAGTAGGAATGAACGAGAACATTGGGCAGCGCCCGACATGGGCTGTCATCAATCTGGATGCGCTGGCGGCGAACTTTCATGCCGTGCGTCGTCACGTTAATCGTGATGTTAAGGTGATGGCCGTCGTTAAGGCGAACGCTTACGGGCATGGCGCGGCTGAGTGTGCGCGCAGGCTGGCGGCGGAGGGCGCGGATTGGTTCGGCGTCGCTTCGCCCGAAGAGGGAATTGAGTTGCGAGAAGCGGGAATCGAGCTGCCTATCTTGTGTCTCGGCGGTTTCTGGGAAGGACAGGCCGAAGCTTGTTTGCGATTCAAACTCGTTCCAGTGGTTTATCGGCTAGACCTCGCGGCATCGCTTGACCGTGCGGCGCAGGCCGCCGGGATGGTCGCGGACGTGCATGTCAAGATTGATACGGGAATGGGTCGGCTCGGCGTGCGTTACGAAGAAGCCGGCGAGTTTGCAGATGCGCTCAAAGCTTTTCCGAACATCCGCGTTGACGGGTTGATGACGCACTTTGCGGCGGCGGATGATCCTGACCGCGATTGCTTTACGAGCGATCAAGCAACTCGCTTCACAGATGCCGTCGAAGCCTTTCGTGAACGCGGCTTTAATCCGACCTTTCAAGACCTTGCTAATTCTGCGGGCGCATACGCGCACCAGATGGCGTGGGGCAATCTGGTCAGGCCGGGCGGAGTGCTTTACGGTTTGTGGCGCGACATCCTGCCGCCCGCTCCTGACCCGCCGCCCCTGCGTCCCGTGATGTCTTTGCAATCGAGCATCATGCTCTTAAAGCGCGTGGCAAAGGGAGAGACGCTCGGATACGGATGCACGTTCGAGGCTTCGCGCGAAACGTTGGTGGCGACGCTGCCTATCGGATACCACGATGGCTACATGCGCTCTCTCTCGAATCGCGGACACGTCATCGTGCGCGGCGTCTATGCTCCCGTAGCCGGACGCATCTCTATGGACTTGACCCTGATAGACGTGACGGATGTTCCGGGCGTCGCGCTGCATGACCGCGTGACCCTGCTCGGCGAAGACGGCGAGCTGTCCATCTCTGCGGAAGAGTTGGCAAAGACTGCCGGAACGCTCTCCTACGAAATCACCTGCGGCATCAGCGAGCGCGTCACACGCCATTACACGCAAGGATGAAGGCGGAAGGATGAAGGATGAAGGGCATGCTATTTAAGCCTGAGCCGTTCATCTTCAATAGCATCTTCTTCATCCTTCATCCTTCATCCTTGCTTTTCATTGATTAAGTATGAAGTTGAAAGTGATGGTACCGGAAACTTTGACCGGCACATTGGAGAGAAGCGTGGGCGAGAATCTGGTTTGCAACGCTGCCTGCTCTGCCGCTTGCCGCAACAGTGCATCGCCTGAGTAGGCGCGCGCCGAAATTACTTTCCCTTTTTCATCCACCAGAATCTGCACGCTCACGACTCCCTGTTTGCGCAAAGTGATAGCGAGTGGCGGATAGACGGGCTTGGGTTTGTGTATGGCCTGCCCGTTG
>JACMLC010000532.1 GCA_014379795.1 Pyrinomonadaceae bacterium | reverse complement strand
TCGCGCCGAATGCAAAATAGAATTGCACCAGTGAAAAAGCGAGGAGCAATGCTGTGGCTTTCAAGATATTCCGTCTGATTGCGATCATTTCTTAATTCTCCTTTGTGGGAAAGACACTGAGAGACACTTGTAGAAAACTATACTGGGCCAAACAACGCCGGGAAGCAAATGAAACAGGAGGCGAGTGTACGTCAACCTCTCGCTACAGGTCAATGCTTTTCGAGCAGAGCCGCTGTAAATCTTTCTTAACTTTTCGGGGAATGTCTTCTGCGCCCCGTAAAAGCTCCGCCTGCGCTGTCATCCTGTGCGCGAGACATCGTTGAGCTTCTCTTTTTTGAGGGAGACTCGACTCGATCATCCACGGCGGCTATCACCGCCAGCGCGACGCACATCACAGCGTTAGCCGTGATTTGCAAGCCGAAATCAACCACGCTATGAACGGCGATGCCGAACAACCCTGTCAGCGCGCCGCAACAGGCCGCGCGCCGGAAAGAGTCTTTGGAATACAGCGAAAGCCGCACGCGCTTTAGAAACTGGAACAGAAACCACGCTGCGAGCGCGACACCGATGATGCCGCCGCTGGCTAATAATTCAAGATAGTCGTTATGAGCCTGATACGGTCTCGTCCTTCCAAGCGGAGCATAGTACCTGTCAATCGCTATCCAGAAGCCGCCAAAGCCGATGCCCGTCACCGGATGCTCTTTAATGATCTCCCATGTCGCGCGCCAGATTTTAACGCGCCGCGAGCCTTCAACTTCCACGCCCGTTTCCGCGATGGAAGCTTCGGTCTGCATGCTCTCCAAACGCTTCGCCAGCGGATCGCCGCCCACCACCAGCACCCCTATCACAATCGCCAGCAGCAGGCACACGGCCAGCAGCGCGCGGATCAAGCGCGAGTTGGCAATCCGCGTCACCCACCCGAGCCAGCCTGCACGCCATTCCGGCAGCTCCGATTCAGGCCGTGTTGACCTAGACAACAGAAATATAAACAGGAGCTGGCAGAACATACTCAAGATTCCGCCGCGCGAGTTTGACAACACCAGCGCCGTCCACAAAGGCAAAGTCAGGCCGAGAAAAAGCAGAGCACGGTTTCGCTGCTCTCCTTTGACAAAGACAAATCCGAGCGCCAGCCCCAGAGCCATCTCCATCAGATAAGCAAAGTGATTGCGATTGATAAATTGCCCGTAGCCGACTCCCGGCCTTAACAGCGGCAAAATAAATCCCGGCGTGTTTTGATGCGTCGTTTGCCGCACGAGGCCAAACAGCGCGCTGACAATTCCCACTCCGATGATGACGAACACCAGAGCGCGCAAGCGGCGATGATTCGACGTGTAGCGTAAAAGCAAAGCGCCCGTCAGCGTGAGCGTCAGCATTTTCCAGGCGGCCAGCCGCGTGCTGTAAGGGTCAACGCTGATGGTTCGCAACGTTGCGCCTTTGACGCCTGCGACTTCCCCGCCCGCGCTCCACATGGGCGCTGTCTGCACAAAAGCATAAGCCACCAACAACAGCAGCGGTGCAATCAACCACCATCCCTTGATCTGCCACTCGCCGCCCGCGAGCATGCCTTCGATTATCCATAAAGCGACGAGCGCGAAGATGATGCATTGGTATGCTGATTCCCAGAGCGGCTCGACCGTGCCATACGGAACTGCCACCAAAGCGATCACCGAGAGCAGGATGATGAAAATAAAAATGTCTAACAACCGCGCGGCGCGCACGCGTACAGGCTCGCCCGCATGTGTGCGATGCTTGCGCTTGCTGCGTACTTCTTGAGATTCGTGCGAGCTGATGCTCTGTGTCTCAGCGCTGACCATTTTATGTTGTTAGATGAGCCGTCCCTCATCTTTGGCCGGGAAAAGTTTTAAGAAGGTCGGGCAGTAGCGTGATGAACAACAGGTTGTTCTGCGATAGCAGCGACGGGTTCAACCGTCACATGCAGGCTGGCTTCCGGCAACAGCTCGTTGAGATAGGCGCGCAAATCCGTGTCATGACCATTCCGGGAAAGCTCTGCCAGACGTTGCAGAGCCTGTCCGACTTTCGCCTCCGGATAAGCCGCAATCTTACCGATAAAGATTTTCGGGTGGCGCGTTTTGGCAACATGCTCGCCGTCCGTATCAAGCTCTTCAAATAATTTTTCGCCGGGACGAATGCCTGTAAAGACGATCTCTATGTCTTCGTGCGGTTTAAAGCCCGACAGCGTGATGGTATCCCGCGCCAGATCGAGAATACGCACCGGCTCGCCCATATCGAGAATAAAAATCTCGCCCCCTTCGCCCATCGCGCCTGCCTGAAGCACAAGCTGCACAGCCTCTGGAATCGTCATGAAGTACCGCACCATCTCAGGATGCGTGACGGTCACAGGGCCGCCCTTGCTGATCTGCTCGCGGAAGATGGGAATCACGGAACCTGCTGAGCCGATAACGTTCCCGAAACGCACGGCCACATAGCGCGTCTCGTAACGGCCATCCAAATCCTGTATGACCAGTTCCGCGACGCGCTTGGAAGCTCCCATCATCGAAGACGGCCTGACGGCTTTGTCCGTCGAGATTAAAACAAACGCTTCGGTTCCGCTCTGTCCAGCGATCTCTCCCAACAGCCTTGTCCCCAAGACGTTGTTCTTAACCGCTTCGGTCGGATTAAATTCCATCATCGGGACATGTTTATGAGCAGCGGCATGGACGACCACTTGCGGCTTATATTTTGCAAAGATGGTACGCATCCGCCCCTCATCGCACACGTCTGATGTGAGCGGCATGATTTCCAAATCCGGATACAGGTCACGCAGTTCACGATCAATGTTAAAAAGAGCAAACTCTGCGCGCTCGACAAGGAGGAGCGCGGCAGGCTCAAAACGCGCCACCTGTCTTGCCAGCTCTGAGCCGATAGAGCCGCCAGCCCCTGTGACCATCACCGTCTTGCCCGCGAGAAATCCTTGCATCTCATCTTCATCAAGGCGCACCAGCTCGCGCCCGAGCAAATCTTCGATCTGCACATCGCGGATACGGCTGACCTTAACGCGCCCCTGCAAAATCTCGAAGAGGCCGGGAATGATTCGCACCTTGATCGGAATTTTTTCGCAAATCTCCACGACGCTTCTCAGTTCCTGCCGCGAAGCCTGTGCAATCGTGATGACGACATGATCTATATCTAAGGAACGCACAAGGCGCGGCAAATCTTCAGTCGTTCCGAGAACTTTGACGCGGTGTATGACAGAGCCTTGCTTACTCAAATCATCGTCAACGAATCCTTTGACATCAAGGTCAATATCGCCGCGTCCCTGAATTTCTTTGACCGCCAAAACTCCCGCGCGTCCGGCGCCGATCAGCAGCACGCGCCGCTTGCTCAAGGTGTTGGCGCGCGTCTCTTTCCGCCGCTTCTCATAACGCTCATACATCGCGCGCCGCAAGACGCGCACGCCGAGGACGCCGCTAAAAGCCAGCAGCGTATCCATCACGATGACTGAGAGCGGCACTTGCCAGACTAAATATTTATCCGGCAACCCGAGCCGCAACATAAAAATGGGCAAAGATGAGATAGCAGCAGCCGCGATAAAAGCTTTGACTTCCGCCAAGCCGACATATTTCCAGACGAAAGAATAGACGCCCGTCAACGTCAGGGCGGCAAATTGAATCATCACCACATAAGAAACCTGCGTCAGCGCGCCGCCCAGCCAGATTTCCGAGATATGAAAATCAAAGCGCAAGATATAGGCAAGGAAAAACGCAGAGACCAGCACCAGCAAGTCCATCATGAATTGCATCTGCTTGGTCAGTAGCCGCGTCCACCACAGACGCGATTCCTCATTCTTTTTTCCAACCCCGGTCATGTATGGTTCCTTTATCATGGCTCGTTCAAAATTGCTATTTGCCCGTGCATGCCGCGCGCAGCCCGTTTGCGCTCAAGCCTCACCACACAGCCCCACAGCGCAAAGCACAGCACCGGTAAGAGAATAATAATTGCCGCCTTGCTTCCAGTTATTCCTTTAAGCCAAGCCAGTGCGAGGATGACGCCGATGAGCGCCAACCCCGTATACAAAATTGTGACGAACAGGTGCGTGCATCTTGCGATCACGAGTCGCTGGTACAGATGCGAGCGATGCGCCGCGAAAACATTTTCGCCACGCAACGCGCGCCGCGTGAATGTAAAGACGCTATCAAATATAAAAGGCCAGAGCAGCAGCGCACCTATAATAGCAAGTCGCGCGTCTGCACGCGGAGCGTGCGCGGCCATCAATGGCAGGACGGCAAAAGTATAACCCAGAAACGCGCTTCCGACATCGCCCATAAAAATGCGCGCCGGAGGCCAGTTGTGCAAGAGAAAGCCAAAGCTCGTCCCGCACAATAACAAGCCCATCACAGACACATGCGGCTGCCCGCTGAGCCAGCCCAGCCCAGCCCATCCCAGACCGACTACGACTGCCTGTGCGCCTGCGATTCCGTCTATCCCGTCCATGAAATTGTAAGCGTTTGTGAGGCCAACAATCCAGAGAAAAGTAAGCGGCAGCCCGATCCAATCCAGATTCCATTGATGAACCAGCGGCACGCTCGTCAAGTGCCAGTAATCAAAACTGATTATCGCCAACGCCGCCGCAATTCCATGCACAACGAATCTGACAAGCGTCGGCACATTTCGCAAGTCATCCAGCCAGCTAATTCCCGCGATCAGCAAAGCGCCCGCGACGTATGGCAACAGTGGCCAGGTATGCTCCCACAGCCAGCTATAGATGAGCCAGCCCGCGAGCGTGAGGACGACGATAGCCAGTCCCCCGCCGTGCGGCGTCGGGCGC
>JACMLC010000531.1 GCA_014379795.1 Pyrinomonadaceae bacterium | reverse complement strand
GGCGGGCAGCAGTTCATGCAGAGCTTTCCGTATGTCTCAGGCGTCGAGCTTGGCGGGACGAATGCGATGACGCTCTCGCGTCGCGCGCCCGCAGTTGAGGGCGAGCCTTTGGGCGGCGGCATCACGACGCTCGACCTGCGCCTGAATGAAGACTGGATGCCGCTCGGCTTTTCGACGGACGCGCGGCTTTACACTTTGCCTGTGACGTTTGTCGGCTACGGCCTGACCGCTTCGGATTTGAAGCACGACGATTATGCGGGCGCGGATGTTAAGGGGCGCGTCGCGCTGGCTCTGGCGGGGACACCGGACGGCGACAATCCGCACGGACAGTTCGGGCGTTACACGGACGTGCGCTGGAAAGCCGTCGCCGCGCGCGACCACGGGGCAAAAGCTTTAGTCGTCGTCGCCAGCGATGCCAACTTTCGCAATGACAAGCTGGCAAGATTGAGCTATGACAACAGTGCGAGCGACGCGGGGTTGCCGGTCATCGTTATCTCAAGACAGGTGGCGGCGCAGGCGCTTGGCCTCGGCGGCATCACGCAGCTTGCCGAACTGGAAAAGCGTGTGGCGAGCGCGGCTGCGATAAAGAAAGATGCTGCGCCGCAGACCGTTGATCCTGTGACGGATGCTGTCAACAAAGCTTCATTCTTAGAGAACAGCCGCCTGACCATTGCGACCAGTATCAAGCGCCGCGATGCTCCGGCCTCAAACGTCATAGGCATCCTCGAAGGCTCTGACCCGAAGCTTAAGAAAGAAGCAATCGTCATCGGCGCGCATTACGACCATTTAGGGCGCGGCGGCAGCGGCAGCCTCGCGCCGCGCGAAGGCGAGATTCATCATGGCGCGGACGATAACGCTTCCGGCGTCGCAGGCGTGCTTGAGCTGGCGCGCATCTTTGCCGCAGAACGTGGAAAGATAAAGCGCACGATTGTCTTTATCGCTTTCGGTGGTGAAGAGGAAGGCTTGCTCGGCTCAAATTATTATGTGAATCATCCGGTCGTGCCGCTCGCTGATACGGTGGCGATGATTAACATGGATATGATCGGGCGTCTTAAAGATGAAAAGCTGAACATTGGCGGCGTCGGCACTTCATCACAGTGGCGCGAGTGGGTTGCGAAAGCCCATGAGGCGAATCTTTCAAAAAGGTTCTCGCTCACGCTTAACGAAGACGGTTTTGGGCCGAGCGACCATTCATCGTTCTATGGAAAAAAAGTGCCTGTGCTCTTTTTCTGGACGGGTACGCACGCAGATTATCACAAGCCTTCGGACACAGCAGAGAAAATTAATTATGAAGGCGAGGCGCGCATTCTCTCTCTGGTGATGGAGCTTGTGCAAGCGATTGACGGCAGTGCTCAACGGCCTACTTACACCGCGGCGAAAAGCGAATCAACCGGGCGCACGATGGGCTTTAGCGTCTCACTCGGCACGATTCCGAATTACGCGGAATCGAACGACGGCCTCAAGCTTGACGGCGTGCGAGACAATTCGCCTGCCGCCAAAGCGGGACTCAAAGGCGGCGACGTGATAGTCAAACTCGCGGGGCGCGACATCCGCAATGTTTACGATTACACCTACGCGCTCGGGCAGATGAAAGCCGGAGAGGAATACGAAGTCGAAGCCATGCGCGGCAGCGAGCGGGTGAAAATGAAGATTATTCCGGACGCGAGAAAGTAAAGAGAAAGTAAAAAGGTAAAAGGCAAAAGGTAAAAGTAAAGAAAAAGCAAAAGGCAAAAGAAAGGATAAACAGCATCGCTCTTATCCTTCCTTTTGCCTTTTACCTTTTGCCTTTTACCTTTTACCTTTTGCCTGTTTATTTTTGAAGGTTTGCGCTTGGAAAACCGCCGGTTTTGTCGCAGAATGGGAACGCATCTAAAAGTTCTGCTCTGATGCCTATCTTGGTCGCGCCGATGACCGGCAAAGACTTTTCACCTTTTTCAGTGGACTTCGGCTAGAAAGCAAGCCACGACCCGACACCAGATGATCGGACAGACGATTTCTCATTACCGTATCCTGAGCAAGCTCGGCGAGGGCGGAATGGGCGTCGTCTATGCCGCCGAAGATACGCATCTGGCACGCCCCGTCGCCATCAAGTTCCTGCACGCGTCGGTTGACGATCATCATTATCGCGCGCGTTTCTTGCGCGAAGCTCGCGCCATCTCTTCCTTGAGCCACCCGCACATCGCCACCGTTTACGATTACGGCGAGACGGCGGAAGGGCAGCCCTTTCTGGTCATGGAGCTGGTGCAGGGACAGACCTTGGACGAGCTGTTGGAAGCGAGCGCGCTGACGCTCCGGCGCGCGGTCGAAATCATAGAGCGCGTCGCAGAAGCTCTCGAAGAAGCGCATCATCACGGCATCATCCATCGTGACATCAAGCCGTCGAACGTCGTCGTCACAGAGCGCGGGCAGGTCAAGGTCTTGGACTTCGGGCTGGCCAAGCGCATCAGCGAAGAGAATCATTCGGATACAGACCAGAACGCGCGCACCCTGCTCGCCACGCACACGCGGGACGGCGTCGTGGTCGGCACGCCGCTCTATCTCTCGCCGGAGCAGGCCACGGGCGCACAGGTGGACGGGCGCAGCGACCTGTTCGCGCTCGGAGCTTTGCTCTACGAATGTATTTCCGGCAAGCCGGCCTTTTCCGGCGGCAGCGTGATCGAGATCGGCGCGCAGGTCTTGCATATCAACCCGCCGCCCCCGTCAAAGATCAATCCGCAAGTGCCGCACGAGCTGGATCGCATCACCATCAAAGCGCTCGCCAAAAAACCTGCGGAGCGTTATCAAACCGCGAAAGAGCTGCGCGAGGATTTGATTGCCGTGCAGGCCGCTTTGAGCCTCAGCGGAGACAGAATCGGGCGCATCAATCCGCGACCGGGAACGGGACAACAAACGAGCAGGCTGACGGTCATCTCGGCCTCGCTCAGGCGACCGCGCATCTCTGTGTTCACGCTGGCCGTGGCGGCGCTGGCGGTCGGCCTGATCATCTGGGGCATCATTTGGGCTTCGAAGCCGAAGCAGCATCAGCCGTCTGAGGAGGCACAAACATTTTATGAGAAAGGCACGAACTTTCTTCGTGAAGGAGCTTATTATCAGGCGAGCAAGTCGCTCGAAAAAGCCATCAGCATGGACGACCGCTTCGTGCTGGCGCACGCACGCCTTGCAGAGGCCTGGTATGAGCTGGACGTGGCGGACAAAGCCAAGACCGAGCTGCTGCGCGTCAATACGCTCGTGCCCGACCGCTCCGTCTTAAGCAAGGTGGACGCGCTTTATCTGGATGCAATCAATGCGATGGTCGTCAACGATTTTGCGAAGGCCGCAGATTTTTATTCGCAGATCGCCCAGCTCATGCCGGAACAACCGCAAGTCTACGTTGATCTCGGTCGCGCCTACGAGAAGAATGATGAAACGGATAAAGCGATTGAAAAATATCTGGAAGCGATTCGCCGCGATCCGCAATACGTGACCGCTTATCTACGTTCGGCCATCGTCCACATCAGGAAACAGAAGTTGGACACAGCGTCTTCGACTCTCGACAAGGCTGCGGAACTGTACGACTCGCTCGGCAACGTCGAGGGGCGCACGGAAGTCTTTTACTGGCGCGGCGTCCTGCATACAGAAGGAGCCAAGCTCCCGGAAGCGCGCGCAGCCTTGGAGCAGGCGCTTGGGATGGCAAACACGACGGGCAACAATGCGCAGAAAATCAACGTGCTCCTGCAACTGAGCCGCGTCTCTTATAACGAGGGAGCGACCGGCAAAGCCAGCGATTATGCTAATCAGGCTCTGAATCTGGCAGAGCAGCACGGTCTCAATAATCTGGCGATGATCGCTCTGCTCGATCTGGGCAACGCCTTTCTCGCGAGCGGTTCTTACGACTTAGCCGAAGAGCATTTCAGGCGCGCTCTGGAACTGGCACAGCGCATCGGTGCGCGGCGGCTCGAAGCCAAAGGCAGGTTGAATTTTGGCGCTTTTCTCATGCAGCAGCTCCGCACGGACGAAGGGCTGACGTTGATTAAGCAGGCGCTCGAATTTTTTCAGCAGGGTAATTATCAGCGGGACATCTCATTTTGCCTGACCTACGTGGGGCGCGATCAAAGGCGCAAAGCACAATACGAAGCCGCGCTTGACACTTTCAAGCAGAAGCTGCAACTAGCCCAAACCGCAGGCATCAGAGCGCAAGCGGCTTCCGCACACGGAGACATTGCGATGGCCTTTGCCAAGCAGGAGCGATACCCGGAAGCCTTGCAAAGTTATAATGAGAGCTATGCGATCAGCAAAGATATAGGCGATAGGCAGAGTTTGGCGTATAATCGGATGAATCGCGGCAATGTCTTAGTCCAACTGGGTCGTCTGGACGAGGCGAGCGCTTCTCTGGCCGAAGCTTCTTCACACGCGAATAGGCCGGAGGGAAGCTACAAAGCCGTCCTCGCTGAAATCGAGATGATTCACGCGCAGATCGCGCTCAGCGAACGTAACTTTGCCGAAGCCAGAAAGCGCAGCCTGGAGGCCATCAAGCAGGCCGATAAGAAGTTTACTGATGTCGCCATCGAAGCCAAAATCACATACGGGCTGGCGCAAGTCTTTTCCGGCGCGGCGCGTGAGGGAAAGCTCATGTGCGAAGAAGCTCTGGCGGCGGCTGAGCGCACGGGCGAGCAATCACTGATTACGGACGCGATGCTGGCGTTAACAGAAGCTCTTTATCAAACGGGCGAGTCTGGCAGAGCGTTGACACTTGCGCTACAGGCGCAGGAACGGCTCGCGCGCTCCGGCGAGCAGGAATCGGAATGGAGAGCGTGGCTCATCGCCGCGCTTGCCACCGCGAAGACCGGAGACAAATCGGCAGCGCGTGAGCGTTTGACGCGCGCCTCCGAGTCTCTCGCGAGGCTGCAACAAAACTGGGGAGCGGAAGCATTTGAACGCTACCAGCGTAGACAGGATATACAGGCTTTACACAAGCAACTCAGCGGAGCAATAAACGCTGTCCCATAATTCTCACACAAGTACAAAGGAGAAAAAAGATGCAAGATGATGAAAATCCCAATCCGGGCGACCCGCCAGGTGGCGGTGGCGGTGGTGAAAATGAAGGACAACCCGGCGATCCGCCGGTCGGCGGCGGTGAAGGACGCCCCGGCGATCCGCCGGTCGGCGGCGGCATAACGCCAGTTGGCGGTGATGTAACGCCTGGCGACCCGCCCGTCGGTGGCGGTGAAGAGAACCAGCCCTAACACGCCGTTAGCCGAAGCCGCATCAGCGCATCTTCGGCTCTTCAATGTTTGAAATTTATTAATTGAGTGGCTCGCACCTTTCGGCAACAGGCTGTTCGATGTGAGCCACAGAAAAGATCATCACGCGGGCGAGACTTTACAACTCGTTCGCGTGATGATCTTTTTGATAGAGGGCAACGTGACGTGCGAAATCCTCAATCGCATCATCCTCATCCTTTGGCTCTGTAGGCTGTGCCGAAGCAGCGCGCCCACGTCTACGGCGCTCATGCAGCGTAGACTCTGCGATGCCTGCCATCCACCAGAGCGTGCCGCGCGTGCCCAAGTGTTCTCTGACGTGTTGCAGAAAGCGCGGGTACAGCTTAAAAGTGCGGGTCAGCAGATTTTTGAGTGCGCCGAAAGACATACGCCCCTGAAAAAAATCCCGCCGCACTCGCTCGTCCAGATCGTGCAGCGCGGCCATCAAGGCATTCATCGTTTCATTAACGACCGGAGGCGCAGAGCGCGGCGCGGGTCGCATCAGCTCCGCCAGATTCGTCAGCGGAGCGACGCGCGGCTCGCAGGCGTTGATCTCGGACAGCGAAGCGGCGTCCAGCAGATTTGCTTTCAGAGCCAGGTCTGTCAGGTGCGCCAGAGAGCGCAGGCTTCGGACGTGCGCGCCAAAACCAACGAGCGTGAGCGGGGCTGAGAGCCTCGCCGCATCGCCCGTGAGCAGCACGCGATTTTCCGCCGTCCGTCGCGTGTTTTTCCTGCCGCTCTGCTTGGCGCCGGGAATGTAATTGAAGACGGGCTTTAAGACGCGCCACTGCGCGCCCGCGCGTTTGTATCCGGGCAAGGTTTCAAAGTATTGCTCAAAAAGCGAGAGCAGCGATTTATCCGCGTGCGAATTTACCGAATCATAAAAGAAGAGTGAGGTGATGTATTCATCGCTCTTGCCGCTGCGTGCGCAGCCTTCCCACAAGAGTTGGCGATGATCGCGCGCGTCCTCATTGCTGACCAGAATCTCGCCGACGCCGAAATCAACTTTGTCCGGGTCTTCGCCGCGCGCAAAGCCTCTGGCGACGGTTCCCACAGTCGGGCGCACATGCGTGATCGCGCCGCTCTCGTTAAGCTGTCGCGCCAGCAAGCTCTGAGCATCCGTCGCATCAACCAGCAGCCGTGCGCCGTATAACTTTCTTTTCGCCGTGCGCGTCTCTTCGACTTCGACAGAGACGCTGTCCGGCTGTACATAGCAGCGCACAAAGCGCAGGCCGTCCAGCAACACAGACCCTGTCTGGCTCTGCTCGATTTTCCTGCGAGCGATGCCGAGCAGCCTCTCTGCATCAAGCGAGACATCCAGCACGCCGTCCATCCACAAAGGAGGAGTCTTGATGCGCGATGCGGCATCATGGAACTTGACGAAACCCTTGCGATAGCGATTAAGAATCGCCGCCTCAAGCTCTTCAACGGTGAACAGACCCGTGCGCTCAAGCTCATCCAGCTCTTGATTGGAAACGTTCCAGACGCGCTCTGTCTGCCCGACCGCGTCCTCATCAAAGACCAGCACGCGGCGACGATAGACGCAGCTCATGACAGCGGCCTGAAGCAAACCCAGCTCGCCGCCGTGATAGATAATCTCAAACTCTGCTTCAAGCGAAAGGTCTGCGCGCGGCGCGCCCTTAATCACACACTCCGGCGCGCTCTTGCTGGATTGTTCGGACATCGCCTGTTGCCAGCACGCGTCCATTTCCCAGATGCGCCGGAGCCACACCTCTCGGTCTGCGAGCGAGCCGAAACTGGCGACGGTCAAAGGATAGCGTTTGCGAAAATCGCTGAGGTCTGGCGCGGGGAACTGGCTACGGGATTTGGCTGGGGCGGCGCTCATAAAAACGAAAACCTTACCGGCGCGTCGAAGCTCTACACGCTTCGACCGTCTATGACTTCTAATCAAACAAGAGGGGAGCCGATTTAATTTTGATGCGAGTGTACTAGATGCCCGCGCCGCGAGTCCATCTCTGCCGGAGAAATTAAGGATTTGCTTTGCGCTCCTTCCTGTTTCTGTTACATTCACCTTTTACACAAGTATAGGTAAATTTTGTAATGCTCGGAGTGAGTCACAGTTTTCTAATTGAATGCGCTCTTCTTGATACCTTGACTCAGCACTGACAATAAACCTCCTTTCAACTACCGATTTTTCACTGTTAGGCATTTTATATGCAGTTCCGTAAATCTTTCGCGGCCTTCTACTATCCTTTGATTTGACCCAAAGCCTATTAATGTTCATTGGATGAAAACCAAAGCCAAGAAAGCAGACAAGTTCGGCACTCTCTATTAATTTTTGTGCTTCCACAAATTGACTATCATCAGTTACATCCTCATAGATTATTTTTATATCAGTGGCACACTGATTCAGGATTGATGGCGATATAGTCGGCTCGTATGGCCTGCCAATGCCATCTAGAACGGTCAGCTTACCTAGATCACCATGTAAATGGATAATAGGAATAGTACGGACTAATTTGGCGGTGTCACTGTCCGAAATTCCATAACTATGTTTGATAGCAATGAAGAGGAAATGTTCAAGCGAGCGGTCATAGTTGAAAGTGATTATTGAGAGCGAATTTCTTGCGAAGTTTTCTGGAGTTGCACTGAGTTTTTGAAACAGATATTCATACCAGTGACCTTCACGCCCTCTTGCTAAATTGGATATGGCCTCACAAGGTATCAGAGAGCGGGCTATACAGGTCTTACCAACCTTCATGAATTCAGTCCGGTGTTCAAGGAACGCATCTATCGAAGCTTGATAGGACAGCTCAAGATGTTGGCGAAATTTATTCAACAAACCCCATTTAAAGCCGCAGTCCAAAATATCATTTGTGTATTGTCCGCCTTTATCTTTTAGTTCTTTGATTATCTGATTGGTAAGCGCGACTCCTGATGGAAAACCATAAGGGATGCTGGCTCCTGCTCCTAAGACAAGCACAATTCGATTAGTAATCATCGTGCCTCATTTACCACACTCCCGCCTCAAGATTGCCACTTAAAACATTTTGAGTGAGAGATTAAATTTGCCCTTCATTTCTGCTACATTCAGCGCAGGAATCAATGAGGAAATAACTTCAAGCTCGACGCCGCGAAATCAGGCTGATGAGGGCGACGAACAGCGCGGAGCCGATGATTGACCAGATGATCGGAAACTTTGTGCCGCCGATGTTGACGGCAAACAATTCGGGCAGCTTCAGAGCGTGTGCCAGCCACATGCCAAGCAGCGCGCCGATAAACCCTAGCGCGATGGAAACCAGACAACCGCCGCGCGAGTAACCCGTAATGGCCTGCCCCAGCGCGCCGCACAACCCCGCGACCAGCAACAGAATAAGCAAATCAATCAAGCCCATCAGTAACCTCCGTCAAAGTGGAATTCAGGAGCCAGAATTCAGAAGTCAGAATGAGAAGGCGAAACAGCATTTCTTCTGGCTTCTGGCTTCTGGCTTCTGGCTTCTGCTTTACCGTCCGCACATTGGTTCGCCTTTGCCTGCGTGGCCGTCGTGGTTGCTGGCGCATGCGCCGCAGTTCCATTCGGCGGGCGAGCCGAAATCGGTCTTGTCAGTGTATTCGAAATCGCCCTGATTGCTGTTTGTGTTCTTGACATCAACTTTGTCTTTTTCGACCTTGACGCGATAGATGCTGGTCTTGGCTTTGATGGCATCCATGATGCGCCATGTCGTGTTGTTGCGCACGACGACGGGCTGCGTTTTATCAAGCCCCATGATGTAGTCCGCCGCGAACTCGCCGACGCCTTTTACTTCAAGCCGGTTGCGGCGATTATCATATTCCTGCTTGATGGCTGTATAACGAATTTCCTTTGCCAGCTCTTTCGCTTCCTTTTCCGCGTTTTCGGGTGAGGCGCGCTCGATAACGCGAGCCAGAATCACGCGCAGGGCTTCGCGCTGTTTCTCGTCTGCGCGCTCGTCTATAAAGAGTGCGCGCCCGTTCTTGAGGTCTGCCCCGCCGAAGCGCAGGCCATCGAGCTTCACGTCATTGTAGCTGCCTTTGCGAATGTCGTAAGAGTAGAAAGCGTAACAGTAATCATGCGGCGAAGGCCCTTCGCCAAAGTTGCAGGTGCAGGGCACAGAGCAGGTACAGGCTTCGGTCAACGCGCC
>JACMLC010000530.1 GCA_014379795.1 Pyrinomonadaceae bacterium | reverse complement strand
TTCCGCAAACTGGTTCCAGTAAGTAATGCGCCCTTCCATGTCTGTGGCAACCACCGCCTGCTCGACCTCGTTAAGCAGGTGCGCCTGAAATCGTATCTTCTCATCAGCCTCTTTCAGTTCCGAGATGTCTCGAAAGACCAGCACGACGCCGGTGATCTTGCCCTCTTCATCCCTGATGGGCGCGCCGCTGTCGTCAATCGGAATCTCTTTTCCATCTCTGGCGATCAGGATAGTGTGGTTGGCGAGGCCGACAGTGATGCCTTCATGCAAGACTCTGGCGACCGGATTTTCCACTGCGTCGCGCGTCTGCTCGTTGACGATCTTAAAAACTTCTTCAAGAGGTTTGCCGCGCGCCTCCTCAAGCCCCCACCCGGTCAAAGTTTGGGCTACGGTGTTCATCAGCGCGATACGCCCCTCTGCGTCTGTGGCAATCACGGCGTCGCCGATACTCATCAGCGTGGTTGACAACTGCGTTCCGCTCAGGCGCGCAGACTTTTCAGCTCCGATCACCTTCTCGGTCAAAGAGCTAATCACCAGCGCCACGAAGGTAAAGACCGCCAACATGAAGACTTCCTCAAACCCGACCTTCAGCGAATATTTGGGAGGAAAAATGAAGTAGGCTGTGGTCACAACGGATAAAACCGTTGCCAGCAGACTCGGGGTGCGCCCGCCGTAAACGGCGCTGAGCATGACGGCGATATAGAAGAGGGCAAACGGCGTGCGTGCGTGGAGCGGCGGAATCAGCGAAGTCAACAGCAAAGCCAGCGCGACCGCCAAGACGGCAAAGCCATAGCGCATCATCGGGGAATGCTTTACCTGCGACATGTATCTTTTATCTCCCGGACGAAGTGACAGACAAGCTGCGCCAAAGCAAATAAGCTGTCGTGGAGACAGCCACGCATCGCATCATGTCATTTAAGTATTGCGAAATTATATGCAGGACAAATTATCAAGCAAGTTTTTTATCGCTCCCCCAAAGAGCATTGATCGGCTTTAGCCGAACTGTTCGGCTAAAGCCGATGATTCTTTAGCCATCTTTGTCCACTAGCTGAAGCTGGTGGCAATTGATGAAGCCCAACATTTTCTGTGACATAGCATTAGTGCAGCGCGGTCTTTTTAATAACACCGCCCTCGGCATCCGCCAGCGGGTAAACGACGATAAATGCCGCTTTGTCTAACTGTCTGGCAACGCTCTTAACATTGCCGATCTCAAGTCTGGTCACAACGCAATAGAGAATATCCTGATCCTCATCGCTCATGCCGCCGCGCCCTTTGTAAACCGTGACGCCGCGGTTCAAGTTGCGAATAATTGCCTCTCTGATCTCCTCGCTTTTATTCGAAATGATAATGATCGCTGTATATTCCTCAATGCCGTGAATCAGAAAGTCAATCGTTTTCGATGCGGCGACGTAAGTCAGAATCGAATACAGAGCGGCTTCGATGCCGAGAAAGAAGGCGGCAGCCGCGAAAATAAAAACATTAAGAAGGAGAATCACATCTCCGACCTTGAGCAGGTTGCTGCTCTTGCTGACCAGCAGCGCGGCGATTTCCGTGCCGTCCAAAACCGCGCCGCCGCGAATGGCTAATCCGATGCCAGCCCCTATAAAAAAGCCTCCGAAGACCGCCGTCAGCAATTTGTCGGGCGTCACATCCGGATAGTTAACAAAGGCCAGACACAGCGATAGCCCCCCAATCGCCAGCGCGCTTTTAATCGCAAACTTTTTGCCTATCTGCCGGTAGCCGACGGCGATGAAAGGTAGATTGATAATGAGTATCAGGATGGACAACGGAGCATTGAGCAGCCTTGAGAGCAACATGGAGACGCCCGTCACGCCGCCGTCAATAAAATGGCTTGAGAGCAAAAATCCCTTCAGCCCCAGCCCTGCGGAAAGAATACCGAGAACAATCAACAAAGTATTAAGAGATTCTCTGAAGAAGCTGTTCATACATTAAGCATAGCTTGCCTGTCATCAACTATCAAAGCGCGCTCGCTGCTTGAACTCGACTTGCGGTCTGCTGCATCATATTATCGAAGCGAGGTGTAAAACGTATGGCGAGCATCGCCCGTCGCTTGCCGCAAAATATTGCGGGCGACTTTTTCGTTGACGACACATGCATTGATTGCGATGCGTGCCGGCAGCTTGCGCCTGCCACCTTTCGCGATCACGGTGACCAGTCGAGCGTCTATCATCAACCGGAAACACAGGAAGAAACGCATCTCGCGCTGCTCTCTTTAGTGGCATGCCCGACAGGCTCTATCGGCACGACCCGTAAGCACGATGTGCGCAGCGCGATCAAATCTTTTCCTTTACACATCACAGACAACATTTATTTCTGCGGCTTTACTTCCGAAGCGAGCTTTGGCGCGTGGAGCTATCTGATCGTGCGCCCGCCGGAAGAGGGCGGCAACGTCCTTGTGGACAGCCCGCGCTTTGCCTCGCAGCTCGTCCGCCGCATCGAGCAGATGGGCGGAGTCAAACAAATGTTTCTCACGCACAGGGACGACATCGCAGACCACGCCGCTTTCGCTAAAAAGTTCGGCATGGAGCGCATCATGCACGCGGCGGACGGCGCAGGACGGCTCGGCATGGAGCATGTCATCGAAGGCGAAGAGGTTGTCCGACTTGACCGCGACCTGACGCTGATTCCCGTGCCCGGACACACGCGAGGCCACATGGTCTTGCTCTACAAAAACAAATTCCTTTTTACCGGAGATCACCTTGCATGGTCGCCCGCGAGAGAAACCCTGACGGCCTTCCGCAACGCCATGTGGTATTCGTGGCCTGTGCAGACGCGCTCGATGACAAAGCTGCTGGATTACGATTTCGAGTGGG
>JACMLC010000529.1 GCA_014379795.1 Pyrinomonadaceae bacterium | reverse complement strand
TTCTCCTGTTTCTGGGACTGCAAAATGCGGCCGAGCGTGCCCACACCGTAGATTTGTTCAGGGTCGGGCTCGTCAACCGTGGCATCGTGCTGGGTTGCCAGATAAATGGTGCGATCCGCGGAAAGGGCCTGTTCCAGTGCGCGCACTGAGCCCTTGCGACCGATTTTGAAAGCTACTTTTGTAAAGGGGAAAATCACGACGTCACGGATAGGCACCATGGGGTACCAGGCGACGTCAGCCGGGGAATGATCTGAATATTCTTCCATGTTCTTAATAAACGTTTAACCCTACTCTGTTTGCAGGAGGGGCGAGTCGCTCAAATTGGCGTCTCGCCCCTGATAAGCTGGTCAATTGTAAATCATTTCCCAGGTACGCGCCACTTTCGATTTCAACGGACCGGCGCAGGAAGCGCATCAAGCCGCGGCGCCGTCAACGCCCGTCAGACCTTCACCAGGAATGGCCCTACGCCGTTCAACCATTTCGCTGGTAATCACGAACTCTTTAATGCGTTTCTGGGACGGCAACGTGTAGATGGCATCAAGCCGCAGCTCTTCCAGAATCATCATTAGACGTCGAGCACCAACCTTGCGCTCTACTGCCTGACGCGCTACGGACTTCAGCGTCGTCCGTGAACTTCAACTCCAGATCGGCTACTACGCGCAGCAACTCGATGACCTCGACGACCGCAACGAAATCATCATGGAACGGCGCCGCGTCGCGCCCTCGACCGTGACCGCCGGCGAGTTGCGCTCTTTTCTCGCGCAGTTTCTCTTCACCGGCGACGACGTGTATAAGCACGCCCGCGATCTTTCGGGCGGGAGAAAGGCCGGCTTGCGCTCGCCAAACTGATCTACTCGCGCGTCAACGTTCTCGTCCTCGATGAACCGACCAATCATCTCGACATCCTCTCGCGCGAGAGCTCGAGGAAGCGCTCGATGCTTACGCCGGCACGATCATTACGATCAGCCACGACCGCTATTTCGTCCACCGTGTCGCCACGCAAATCCTCGCCCTCGACGGCGCGAGCAATGCGGAACAGTACAGCGGCGACTACACCGAGTATCACGACTGGAAAGCGGCACAGCGATTTTCTCAACCAGCATCAACGGGTAATCAGCCGACAGAGGGCGCGAGCGTCGCGCCTAAAAAAGCGTCTCCCGCGTTCGTCGAACGTGAAGCGTCACGCCAGGCTCAGGCGGCGAACGGCAAGGGCGCGAAAAAGAAAAAGGAAGCCACACGTGGGCCACAGGCTGTCGAAGCTGAGATTGCCGAAATTGAAAAGCGCCTCGCCGCTCTTTCTGAAGAGATGGGACGCTCCGAAGTTGTGCGGGCGCCCGAACGTCTCGCGCAGCCTAACGAAGAATACCGGCAGGCCGACGAGCTTTTGCGCGCACTCTACGAGGAGTGGGAGCGTGTCGCGGCTGAAGCAACGAACGCTTGAGCGACAGTGCCGGCGTTGCGCTCATCTTAGCCACGCTGCTAAGGTTCAGCCCTTGATGGCATCTTTTCCGCGTTCGTTCTTTTACCGGCTCGTCTCCGAATCATCAACCATGTCACCCCTATCACGACAAGGCCGAGAGCGCCCCCAGCGACGAGCCAGACGTTACCGACGATTCCTAGAATGATCATGAACCCGAAAATCAATGTTCCCGGAGGCGCGAACGCAAAGAATCCCGTAATTAATAAAACAGCGATGCGTTTAGGACTTCTCATGAAGTTTGCAGATCAGCTAGAAGAGTATTGGTCGTCGCCTGTTTCGAAGCATCAAGCGCGTCGGGAAACCAGATCATGAAATCGCCACCGTTCTCTAAACTGACCTGCGCATTGGCTGTCTCTCTGGCAATCATACCCGCCGGCCTCCTCCTAACACTAATTTTAAGGTACGGCGTTGACATGCCCTACTGGGATGAGTGGCATTACGTCTCGTTCTTCGAGAAATTCTCTCAAGGCACTCTCACTCTCAGCGACCTCTTCGCGCAGCAGAACGAGTACAGGCAGTTTTTTCCGAATCTTATTTTCATCGGTCTCGGGTGGCTGACGAAATGGAACAAAAGGTACGAGCTGCTGGTAAGCTTCGCGCTCGCCTGTCTGGTCTCTTTCAACATCTATCGATTGGGAAGATTGACAATCGACGGCAGCCCGGCGCGCCGGATAATGATCTATTTCCTAACCAATCTCCTCATCTTTTCTCCCGTCCAATATGTTAACTGGCTGCTCGGCATGCAAATCATCTATTTCATGCCCATCGCCTGCCTGACGACGTGTCTGGTCATCGCTTATTCACAGCTCGGCGCCCGCGCGAAGTTTCTGTCGTGCATGTGTCTGGCAACGGTCAGCACCTTCTCCTCCGCCAACGGAATCTTGTGCTGGTTGGTTCTCCCCTTGCTCACATGGCCGAACTCGCGGGGGGAACTGCCCAACAAGAGGTGGCTGATGCTGGCGTGGATTGTCGGGTTCGTCGTCAGCGCAGCGCTTTACTTTAACGGCTATCAAAAAACCTTGGGTCATCCTAGCCTTTCCGAATCTCTGATTCATCCGGTGAAGGCATTAGGATACTTCTTAATTCTTTTAGGTAGAGCGCTGGAGCCGGGCGACATGATTTTCCTGAGGGAGCAGTTTGGCACAGGACACAAAATCATCGCTGCCACTACCGGACTGACAGTGGCAGCCCTTTTCATAGTGTCGGCGCTGTGCATACGAAGAGATATGAGACTAGCGCACCGGGCGGCGGGGTGGTTAATGCTGGGAACTTATTCAATCATGACCGCTATTTTAGTGACAGTTGGGCGTACCGGTTTCGGCGTCGAACAGGCTTTCACTCAGCGCTACACAACCTTCACCTTGTATCTACCCATCGCCCTGGTGCATCTCCTCCCGATCATCCTTGAGCGTCACGTGGCGGAAGGCCGTCTCGCCGGCAGGAAAAAAATGCTTCTCCATGTTCTAGCCGGCAGCGTCGTCGTCTCACATCTGCTAATCTATCCTCTCAACATCAGGCAAGTGAGCGCCTTCAGCAAAAGGCTCTCACAGGGCAAGGCTTGCTTGCTCTTAATCAACGTGATCGAGGAAGATTGCTTGACGAAGGTCTTTCCGAGTGTTGAATATCTTAAGCTGGCGGCAAACAGTCTGGATGGCTTGAGCTTTTTGCGGCCCGGTTTGATCAAAAGCAGCCGGGTGCAAGACATCGCAGCTGCCGGCGCACAAAATCCTGAATATTACGGTTCGCTCGACTCCGTCATCCAGACGGGCGAAGACGTTTACACTGCTTCGGGCTGGGCGGTGTTGCCGCAGCGGGGTGACGCTGCCGACGCTATTCTTCTCACTTACGACAGGGCGG